>NZ_JBGAHM010000022.1:0-53323 GCF_044226135.1 Methylocella sp.
GGCGCGCGACGCGGCGCTGGCCGAGCTCGGCCGGCGCTATGGCGCGCCGGACGCGGGCGCCGCGGCGGCGCAGGAGACGAGGCGCGCCGAGCTCCGCTCGGTCGAGCGGCTGACGCGCGAGGCCGACGCCCTCGCCGACCGGCGCTCGGGCGAAGCCGAACGCCTCGCCGCCCTGAGCCTCGCCGAACGCGAGCGCGCCGAGACTCGGGCCGTGCTCGGCGAGCATGAGCGCGCGCTCGAGACGCTCGCGGCGCTGGCCGCCGAGAAAGCCGCCGCCTGGGAGACCGTCTGGCCCGACGCCGCGCGCCACGGCGATCTCGCGCGCCTGAGGCGCGTCGTCGGCGCGCGGGCCGAGCTTCTGCGCGACCATGCGGCGTTTCGCGCCGAAGCCGACGCGCTCGCCGCCGAGGAGGCTGCGCTCGAGGCGCGGCTCGAGGCCCTGCGTCTCGCCGAAGCGCGGCTCGGGCTCGACGGCTCCGCCGCGCTTTCCGCCCGCGCCGAGGCCGCGAGCGCGGCGGCGCGTCGTCATGCGTCGGACCATGGCGATTTCCGCGCCGACCAGCGCCAGCTCGACGATCTCGCCCAGACGATCGAGTCCGTGGGCGTGCGTCTGCGGGCGCGTCTCGCCGACGAGGCGCGCTGGCGCCTGCGCTTCGCCCCCGCGCTCGCCGCGCTCGGCGCGCCGCCGGACACGAGCCCGCAGGAGGCCGACGCGCTCGCCAATCTCTGGGCCGAAGCGCGCGAGAGCTTCAAGGCCATCGACCTCACCCGCCGGCGGCTCGACGGCATGGACCGCGACGCCGCCGAACTCGCGGCGGACGTGGCCGACATAGCGGCGCGGGTGTCTTTCGAGCTGCCGGCCGATCCCGTCGCCGCCGCCCGCCTCCTTGAGGGGCGCGCCGCCGCGGCGCGCGAGACGACGGCGGCGCGCAAGAGCCTCGAAGGCGAACGCCCCGAACGGCTCGCCGAGAAGGCGGCGGCGGAGAAGCTCGCGGCCGCCGCACGGGCCGGCGTCGCGGAGCTTTGCGCCCACGCCGGATGCGCCGAGGCCGAGCTTGCGCCGCTCGCGGCGCGCTGCGCCGAACGGCTGGCGCTGACGCGCGGCCGGCGCGACCATGAAGCGCTGCTCGCCAGCGCCGGAGACGGCTTCGCGCCCGCCGAACTGCGCGCCGAGCTTGCGGGACGCTCCGACGAAGAGATCGCCGAAGCCGCGTCGGCGCTCGACGCGGAAAAGGCGCGATGCGCCACGGAGCTCGAGGAGGCGCGCGCGGCGTTGCAGGATTGCGAGCGCGAGCTGCGCGCGCTCGAGGCCGGCGGCGGCGTCAATGACGCGACCGCCGCGCGCGAGGCCGCCGCCGCCGAGATGCATGGCGCGCTGGAGCTGCATCTTGAGGCCGCGCTCGCCGAAGACCTGTTGCGCGAGGCGATGTCGCGGCTGCGCGAGCGGCGCAAGGATCCGATGCTGGCGCGCGCCGGCGAATTGTTCGCGGCGGCGACCCGCGGCGCCTTCTCGGGCGTCGCAAGCGACGTCAATGAGGCGGGGGAGCCGAGCGTCGTCGGACGGCGCGCGGACGGGCGCGTCACGCCGGTCGGACAGATGAGCGACGGCGCGCTCGACCAGCTCTATCTCGCCTTCCGCATCGCCAGCGTCGAGCGCCATGCGGCGGCGGCCGAGCCCATTCCCTTCATCGCCGACGATCTTCTGGTGCATTTCGACGACGCGCGTGGCGCGGCGACGCTCGACCTTCTGGCGCGGCTCGGCGAGACAACGCAGACGCTTCTGTTCACGCACCACAACAGCGTGCGCGAGCGGGCGGCGGCGCTCGAAGCCGAAGGGCGGGCGGCGCTCGTCGAACTGGCCCGTTAGCTTGAAAGCCGACGCATATCGTTGAAGGTATGTTGTCGTTTCGCTGTGGTCCGGGTCGCCTGTCGCAGTCTTCCACAGGCGGGGGCATGGCGAACAGCCCGTTCCGGCGTCCTGCATGTTTTGAGGCCGGGGCGCCGGCGCGACGGTCCCGACGGGCTGTCCGTCAACCCGGGCCAGGTCAAGGCGCTTCGCCCGGCGAGCAGGGCAAAAAAGGGGCGTGCGCCGAATGGCTGGAGACATCCGCTCGCGTCAGCATGGCCGCAAACCCGCCTGGCCGGCGCCCACAGCCGGTCCGCGCGACGACATGGCGCGCCGAGGAACTCCATCACGCCAGCTCGCCTCGCCGGGCCATCTGTCCGATCCTTTCCGCAGTCCGCATCGCGATGGCCGTGATGGTCAACGAAGGGTTCACACCCCCGACGGTTGGAAACACGGAGCCGTCGCACACGAACAGGTTAGGAATGTCCCAGCTTCGACAATCCGCATTCACGACGCTGTCCGCCGGCGCAAATCCCATGCGCGCCGTTCCGGCCAAATGGTTCATGTCGTTTTCCTGACGCCAGACATCTTTGGCGCCGACCAGTTGAAGACTGGCGCTCATCTGCTGGAGCGCGTGCCGGATCAGGGCTTTATCGTTTTCGCCCCATGAATACGAAATCCGCGGGATTCTCAGTCCATACTGATCTGTGTCGTCGGCGAGCGTCACGCAATTGTTCTCGTTGGGGAGTTGCTCGCCCACCATCTTCAACCCGACAAGGTGATTGTAGCGCAGCATTTCTTCGTGCAACGCGGCGCCCCAAAGGCCTTTGGAGCCGGTGATGATCGTCATCGCTTCGATCGGCAAAGGACCTTGGGCCATCCAGCAATAACCGCCGTGGAAATCCTTGCGGTCTTCGTAATTCCAATGTTCCGTGATGGTCGTCGAGGGCGGGCCCTTATAGGCGCGCACCGCCTCGTCCATATAACCCCATGCCGCCTGATTGGCCTGGCTCATCAGATAACGTCCGACGAGGCCGCTGCTATTCGCGAGGCCGTCCGGGAATTGGGCGGTGGCCGAGTTCAGCAAGAGCCTGGGCGTTTCGATGGCGTAACCCGCGACGACGAGGGCGCGCGCCTTCTGAAAACGCCAGCGGCCGTCGCGATGGTAATGCACGCCCGTGACCCGGCCGTGGGGCCCGGTCTCGATCCGTCCCACCATGGCGAGGTCGCGGATTTCCGCGCCGGCGGCCAGGGCGCGAGGAATGAACGTGACGAGCTGGCTCTGTTTGGCGTTGGTGGTGCAGCCGAACCGGCAGAAACCACGATAGACGCAAGGGGAACTGTCGCCGTGGGGCGTCGAGACGGTGGCCAGCGGCGTTTCCGTCCAGGCGTAACCCATCGCCTCGGCGCCGCGCGCGAGCAATTGCGCCGCGCCGTTGATGGGATGGGCCCGAAGGGGATAGCGCGGCCGCTTCGGCCCCCAGGGATAGGTGATCGGCCCGGAGATCGAGAGCGCCTGCTCCGCTCGGCGATACCAATCCCACATCTCCCGCCAGTCCAGCGGCCAGTCCACGCCGTAGCCCAGCTGCGAACGCGACTTGAACCATTCAGGACGGAAACGCAGCGACACCATGGCGAAATGCACAGTCGAGCCGCCCACTGCCTTGCCGCTGTTCTTGCCGCCCATCACCAGCGGATTTGCGCCCTCCGAAATGCGGTCGTCATTCCAGTACAGCTTCTCCTGTTCGCTTTCGTCCGAGGCGAAATCTTCAAGCGGGCGAAAGTAGGGGCCGGCGTCGAAGCCGACGACCGTGAAGCCCTGCGCGGCCAAGCCCGCGATCACGGGGCCGCCGCCCGCGCCGGTGCCGACCACGGCGAAGTCGACTTCCTCCGCATCGGAGAATTGGCGCATCGGAACCCAGGCGCCGCGTCGGAAGACGTTGGGCGCCCGTCCTTCGACGGCGCGCGGCGCCGCGAAGGGATCAGCGGACACGGCTGTTCTCCCGCCGCGCTTTGTCTTCACCGCCCGCTGCGGCTTCGACCGGCTCCCAGGAATCCCGCGCATCGAGATCCAAGCGGACATAGCCGCGCGGCGAAGCGGGGCCTCCCCATCCCATCTCGTTCCAGGCTTCCGGATGGGCGTAGTAGCTGCCGATGACGTCGTGGATGACGTGCGAGGTCCAGAACGTGGCCGCCGGCATCCCTTTCAGCGCCTCCGCGACGAACGAGCCGGTCGCCATCCGATGCAACATCGCATCCTGGTCGCCCTGCGTGAGGTGTGCGAAGGGTCGGCCTTTCTCTCGCGTCGCGACCTCGTCCAGCGCGGCCAGCGCCCGCTTCCAGGCTTCCGCCGGCTGCGGCATATCGGCGAAGCGATAGCCCTTGGTTTTGCCTGCCAGCAACTGACGGTCGACATAAGCCGCCAACGGCGCGCGCGGCCGCCCCTCAGGCTGAGGCATCACCCGGTCGCACAGCGCCACGAGTGTCAGCCATTCCTCGGCGGACAAAAACGCCGGGCGCGACGCGACGTCCAGTCGCGCGTCGATCACCTCCCGCGTCTTGTCGTTCCAGGAGGGGGTATTGCGCTTGGACGTCACGTCGTAGCCGGGATATCGCCCGGTCGTGAGCCGATCAGTCATCGGGATTGTCCTGTAGCAGCCCGAGAGCGGCGAGCCCGGCCAGCGCCAGGCCGAAAAACGCGGGAGGGGCAGGCAGCGGCGGCCCGGCCTGAATGTTCTGTCTCCAGTTGCTCCAGCCCCCCATATTGCGCGCCACCCCGATCGCATGAAATCCGACGCCGGCCACACCCAGAAAAGCCGTGAAGCGCAGCCACCAACGCGTCAGCGGCCGTGGTCGATCCGCCTCGCCGACGGCGGCGGCTCCGAGCAAAGCGGCGGCGACAGGCGGCGCCGTGACCGGCAGGAGCATCGCCGGATTGTGAAAGGCGCCTCGGAAATGCAGCAATCCAGCTTCGGCCGTCGTTCCGATGAGACCCGCCCCGGTCAACGCCGCGACCATGCGTCCCGCGGGCGCCCCGAAGACCGACGGCACAGTCCCCGCCGGGTTATCGCGAACGCGCTCCGCCAGAAACCCCGTTATCCCCGAAAGGGCGATCGCCATCGGCGCGCCGAGCGGCGCGCCGTAGAAGATATTCTGCCAGCGAAAGCCTCCCACCCGCTTGCCCACGTTATAGACGTGGAAGGCGGAGCCGACCGCCCCCGTCAATCCAGCCAGGCCATAGATCGAATCCCGCGCCGGATGCGCGCGGCGCGCACGGTCCCGATGGCCGTGAAACGAAGCGAGGATGGTGAGCGCCGAGACGATCAAAGGCGTGTACATCGCCTTGTTCTCGAAGCGGCCGCGATAATGCTCCATCGCGCTGTCGATCAGCACCGAGGCGGCGATCGTGCCCGCGGCGCGGTTCAGCCTCCGAGCGGCGCGGTCGGCCCCGCGTTTATCGGCGACGGGCGAAGCGGGCAACAGCGACGGTCCCCGCGACGGCGGCGTCGGCAAATCGCGCGAGGGCGGCGGAGAAGCCCTGCTGGCGAGCAGCGCAGCGCCCGTCGCCGTTGCGGCGCCCATCAGCGCCAGCGCAGCGAAAATCCCTCCCGTCGGCTGCGCATTGACCGCGGAAACCCGGCGCCGAAGCTCTATCGACTGTTGCTTCATGTCGCATATCGCTCCGCATCTTGCTGCTTGAATTCGAGACCCAAACCTGGACGGCTGAGATCGGGCCGGATCGTTCCATTGTTCGCTATGGGGGCGCCGTCGAACAGCATCTGCTCGATGCGCACATGGTCGTGAAACCATTCGAGGTGGCGCAACCGCGGCACGGCGCAGGCACAGTGCAAATGCAGCGCCGGCGCACAATGGCCCGACAGATCGATGTGATGAGCGTCGCACAGCACGCCGGCCTGCACGAAGCCGGTGACGCCCACACAGCGGGACGCGTCCGCCTGCTGCACATCCACCGCCTGGCGCGTCAGCATGCGGCGCACGTCGTCGGTGTTATAGGAATATTCGCCGGCGGCGATGTCCATGCAGGACGGCGCCCCGGCCCGCACCTGCGCCAGTCCGTCCAGATCGTCGGACGAGACGGGCTCCTCGAACCAGGCGACGCCGGCCTCGGCCGCAAAAATGTCGGCGAACCGCAGCGCCTTCTTCACAGACAGCGCGCCATTGGCGTCGACAAACAGGGCGGCGTCGCCAATGGCGCTCCTGGCCACCCTCACGCGGCGCGGATCGTCTTCCGGGTCAGCGCCGATCTTCATCTTGACGGCCCGACAACCATCCCGCTCGACCCATCCGGCGAGTTGCCGCGTCAGCTGCGCGTCGTCGTAGGAGGTGAATCCGCCACTGCCGTAGATCGGAACCTCCTCGCGCGCGCGCCCTAGCAGATCGACGAGCGGCAGGCCAAGCAGTTTTGCCTTGAGATCCCAGAGCGCCGCATCGACGGCGGAGATGGCTGTCGCCGCGAGGCCGGAGCGGCCCATGTTCCGCACGGCGTTCAACATCAGGCGATGACAATGGGGAATGTCGAACACGTCCCGTCCATGCAGCGCCGCCGCGAGCGTATCCTTCACCAAACCGACGCTCGCTTCCGCGCTATAGGTGTAGCCAAGACCACGGACGCCGCCCGCCTCGACGGTCACGACGACCAGAGTCGTTTTCCGCCAAGCAAAAGTGCCGTCCGCCTCGGGCGCGTCCGTCGGCAGCGTGTAGGCACGAGCGGTGATGGCTCCGACCGGCGCGTTCGATCTCATGAGCGTCTACCGGTGCGGGAGGATGGTGGAGATCAGCTCCTTTGCCGAGTTCTTCAGCACGCTGCCCAGCTCCGGCTCGCTTGGCATCATCGTCATGAAGTGTTCAGCGTCCTTCAGCGTGATGTGGGGCGGCAGCGGCGGCACATTGGGATCGGTGTAAAACTCGAGGATCACCGGGCGGTCCGAGGCCAGCGCCTCGTCCCAGCTCGCGCCGACCTTATCGGGGTCGTTGCAGAAAATTCCCTTCAGTCCGAGCAGCTCCGCATATTTGGCGTAGGGGAAATCGGGGATCGATTGTGTGCTTTCCGTCTTCCCGTCGCCCAGCTGCACGCGCTCCTCCCAGGTAACCTGGCTGAGATCGCGGTTATTCAGCACCATCAGGATGAAATGCGGGTTTGGCCACGTCTTCCAGTATTTGGAAACCGTGATCATGACGTTCATGCCGTTCATCTGCATCGCTCCGTCGCCGATCGTGCCGATCACGACCCGGTCCGGATAGGCCATCTTCGCGGCCACCGCATAAGGCGTCGCAGCGCCCAACGACGCGAGCGAGCCCGAGAGCGAGCCCTTCATGCCCCGCCGAAACTTCAGGTCGCGCCCATACCAGTTGGCGACCGACCCGCTATCCGCGGTGACGATGCAGTTTTCAGGCAGGCGCGGCGACAGCTCCCAGAACACGCGTTGGGGATTGATCGGGTCGGCCGAATCCATCGCGCGGCTTTCCAGCACCTTCCACCATGCGTCGAGATTCTCCTTGATCTTGCCGCGCCAGGTCGCGTCGGCCTTTTGCTCAAGCATCGGCAGCAGCGCCTTCAGCGTCTCCGCGCTGTCGCCGACAAGGTTGACCTCCATCGGATAGCGAAGGCTGAGCTTGTCGCCCTTGATGTCGATCTGCACGCCGCGGGCCTGTCCGGGCTTGGGCAGGAACTCGCTGTAGGGAAAAGCCGAGCCGACCATCAGCAACGTGTCGCAATCCTGCATCAGATCCCAGGACGGCTTTGTGCCAAGCAGGCCAAGCCCGCCGGTGACGAAGGGAAGATCATCGGGCACCGCCGCCTTGCCCAGCAGCGCCTTCGCCACGCCCGCGCCCAACCTGTCTGCTACGGCGATCACTTCATCGGTAGCTTCAAGGCACCCCGCCCCGACCAGCATGGCGACCTTCTTGCCTGCGTTCAGAACCTCGGCGGCGGCGCGAAGGCCGCTGACATCGGGCGCCCTGCTCTCCGCCGGAAATCCGACCCCCGTGTGCGTCGCGCCATGTGCGAGCGGCGGATCCTCATACGGCATCAATTGCAGATCGTTGGGCAGGATGACGCATGTGACGGACCGCTTGTTCTGCGCGATACGCACGGCGCGGTCCACCATGTGCCGCACCTGGCTCGGCACAGTTCCAATGGCGACATAATCGCTCGCCACATCCTTGAACAACGAGACTAGGTCGACTTCCTGCTGGTAATCCGCGCCGAGCGCGCTGCGAGCCTGTTGTCCGACAATGGCGACCACGGGCTGGTTGTCCATCTTCGCGTCGTAGAGGCCGTTCAGCAGGTGGATCGCGCCCGGACCCGACGTGGCATAGCAGAGGCCTACCCCGCCGGTGAACTTGGCGTGAGCGGAGGCCATGAAGGCGGCCATTTCCTCATGCCTTACCTGGACATATTCCATGTCGGGCAGCGCCTTCTGGAGCGCGACGTCGAGGCCGCCGACGCCGTCGCCCGGATAACCGTAGACGCGCTTCAGGCCCCATTCCCGCAGGCGCTTCCAGACAAACTCGCTGACGTTGATCGACATCATGTTCCTCCATGAAAGCGGAGCGCAACGCAATCTGCTCCCCCTCAGGTCCGGACAAGGGCACGGCGGCTGCGACGGTTAAGGGCCTTGCAGCGTGCAGGGACGAGCCACGCCCCGAACGCCGGGCCGAAGTCGGAACAGCCCGCCCGCATGGGGCTCTCGCGCGAGCTGTTCGGGGGTTAGATTCTGCCGCGCGCTGGTCACCACCATCTCGTCAAGGTCGCGTCCGACGAAGGCGCACATCGTCGGCTGGCTCACCGGCAACGCCACACGCAATATGAGACGCCCGGCGGCGTCGTAACGATGCAGCGCGCCGCCGCCATGAACGGCGCACCAGTAGCAGCCTTCCTCGTCCATCGCCGCGCCGTCAGGGACGCCAGCGTCCGACGAGATGTCGACGAAACGCTCCGGCTCTCCGACCGTGCCTGACCCGAGATCGTATGGAGCGCGAAACACGGCGCCCGCGCGCGAGTGCGACCAGTAGAAAGCGGCGCCGTCTATGCTCCAGGCGAAGCCATTGTGCAGATCGCTCCGGTCCTGACCCGCCGTGAGACCATGCGCGAAAGTAAAGCAATGCATAGCCGCCGCCCGCTTGGCGACGGCCGCGCCGGACGATGGATCGAACATGACGCCGATCCAGAATCGACCGCAACCGTCGCAAATCCCTTCATTGAATCGGAACTCCGCAGGATCAAAGGGAGGCGTGGCGAGCGGGAACGCTTCGCCCGTCGCAAAATCCAGCTGGAACAGGCCATCCCGTAGCGCCACGACCGCAGCCGCTTGATCCTCCAGCAGCGCGAACGCGCCAATATCGGATTGGACATGCCAATGGCTGTGCGCGCCGTCCGCGCTGACGCAATGCAAGGCCGGCTCCTTCACGTCGATCCAGTAGATTGCGTTCGTGGCGCCGAACCAGGTCGGACACTCCCCGATGGAAGCTTGACAATCCAGCCACAGGTCCACGTCCGGCAAGACAGACTCCTCAGTCACACAACCGGAACGACTCAGATGCACGGACATAACGCCCACTCAAAAGCGAGGTTCCGGAACTGAACGCCCAGCGGCGAATAATGATGAGCGCACTGGTTTCGCTTAACGGCCTAACTTGCAAGGCGCTTGGTAATCCCGCGCAGCGCGGCGCCCGCCACCAACGTCAATGTCACGACCACAGCCGCGCGGTGCCGGTTAGTAAACATCTCCCAGCTTACATTGCGCGCCCGCGCGTCAAACCGTCCATGTGCGCCATAAGGTCCCGGCACAGGCTTGAACAGGTTAGCCGGCGCATCTGCGGATTTCTTCTCGTCGGTGAGCTGGCCGGAATACCCGGCCGTGGCGAGGTAGCGATCAAGGAGACCGGGCGCGATCATGTTCGCGAGAATCGCCTTGACAGTCGGCCAGCCAACCCACACGTCACGGCGCTTGTGCGTGGCTGCGAAATAAATAGCGCGCGCCGCGACTTCGGGTTGATAAATCGGCGGCACGGGCTGCGGCCGGCGGTCGGTCTTGTTCATCGCCCAATCGAATTGCGGCGTATTTACCGCGGGCAGGTCCACGATGGTGAGCTGGACATCAAGGTTGTCGTGGATGATCTCGGACCGCAGACTATCCGTGAAACCACGGATCGCCGCCTTCGCGCCGCAATAGATCGCCTGTAGTGGAACAGAACGATAGGCGAGCGCCGAGCCTATATTGACGATGACGCCCCTGTTTCGAGTTCGCATCCGTTTCAACGCGGACATCATGCCATGCGCCTGGCCGAGATATGTGACGCGGGTGCCGCGTTCGACCTCGGCAGCCGAAACTTCGCTCACCGCCCCAAAGACAGTCGCCATGGCGACGTTGACCCAGGTGTGGATCGGCCCCAGCTCACGCTCCACCTCATCTGCCGCAGCCTCTACCGCCGTGGCGTCCGCGACGTCGGTGGGAATGGCGAGGGCACGCACGCCATAGCGCTCGGCGAGTTCAGCCGCAGCCGTCTTCAGCCTGGCGACGTCGCGGCTGAGCAAGGCTACCGACCAGCCGTGGTTGGCGAACTCCTCGGCGACAGCGCGCCCCACCCCCGCGCCCGCGCCCGTAATAACGACGATTTGCGGCATGCGCGCAGCTCCTTTGATGACAATGACGCAGCGCGCCGCGTCGACGCGATGCGCAGACGGCGCGAGGGCCGGGCCGCACCACGACACACATAAGCGGCAAAGATGCCGGAGGGCGCCGCATTTTGATGCAACTACATATTCAACAGGTAGACCGTTCCCCTGTTCCCAACCTGAGAAAGATCGACGGATAACATATTGTTTAACGACTTCTTTAATTGTTCTGGAGCGTCAGCGCGGAACCTGGGCAGTCGGCCGGCGTTCAACGTGGCGTCTCTCCGAATTTCGATCGGTTAGAACGCTTGGCGCTCCCAATGGCTCGTCCCTGCCGCGATGACGCAAAGGATTTCTGCCACATTGCTTGTCGATTGAAATTGAAGGATCGATCTCGTGACATCGCCCATCCAGGACTACGCGATCATTGGCGACGGTCGTACATGCGCGCTGGTGTCCGCGAGTGGATCCATCGATTTTCTGTGTTGGCCCCGTTTCGACAGCGACGCCTGCTTTGCCGCGCTATTAGGCAACGAACGTCACGGCCATTGGCTCCTTTCGCCATCGGATTATGTTCGCGACACGACACGGCGATATCGCGGAGAAACATCAATTCTTGAAACCGACCATCGCGCGGATACGGGCCATGTGCGCGTGACGGAGTTCATGTCATGGGATGAACGCCCTTCGTCAATCATCCGGATCGTGGAAGGCCTCGCGGGCAAAGTGCACATGGCGATGTCGTTGAGGCTGCGGTTCGGCTATGGCCAGATTCCCCCTTGGACGCAGCATCACGAACGTGGCGCCATGTTTGAGATTGGACCCGATCGTGTCGTCCTCGATTCTCCCGTCGAGCTCATAATCAATGAGGATGCAGTCAGCGCCCGCTTCACAGTCGATGAAGGTGTGAAGATCGCTTTCGTCCTAACTTATTCGCCGGCGACGGCGCGACTGCCGGAGCCCTTGACGGTTGACGCCGCGATCGAGACCACCGAGCAGGAGTGGAATGGTTGGATAAGCCGCTTTGGCCAGAGGGGCCGGTGGGATACGGCTATCAAACGCTCGTTGATCACCTTGCGTATGCTGATCGATCGGGAGAGCGGGGGGATGGTCGCCGCCGCCACGCTTGGACTGCCGGAAATTCCAGGCGGATCGGCAAACTGGGATTACCGCTATTGCTGGCTCCGGGACTCGACATTCACGCTGACCGCGTTGCTCAACGCCGGCTTCCATCACGAAGCGACGCGCTGGCGGGACTGGATCCTGCGCGCAGTCGGAGGCCAGCCCGCGGCGATGCAGATCGTCTATCGGATCGATGGCGGACGGAGGCTGCCGGAACGGGACCTGGCGGCGCTGCCTGGCTATCAGGGCGCCACCCCGGTCCGTATCGGAAACGCTGCCGCCGGCCAGACGCAGCTCGACGTGTTTGGCGAACTGATGGACAGTTTCGACGTGCTGGCTAAGGCCGGAATAGAACGCACGCCCCGCGTCGTGCAGGTGGAGACCGCGATCGTCAGCCATCTCGCGAACATCTGGGACCAGCCAGGCGCCGATATCTGGGAACATCGGGCCGACCCGCAATGCTATACCTACTCGCAGGTGATGGCCTGGGTGGGCGTCACTCGCTTCCTCGCAGCGCATGCCGGCGATAATCAAGTCGATCGCGCTTTGTTCGCCCGCCTGGAAGATCTGAGCAGGGTAATCCACCACACCCTGTGCGAACGTGGCTTCAACGCCGACCTTGGGCATTTCGTGCAGCACTATGGCGGAACCAGCCTCGACGCATCGCTCTTGCTGCTACCGCTCGTTGGCTTCCTTCCTGTTGATGATCCGCGTATAGCCGGCACGATCGCGGCGATCGAGCGAGATCTGATGGACGGCGGCCTCGTGCGCCGAAAGCCAAAGACCCCCGAAGGCCGAGACGAAGGCGTCTTCCTCGCCTGTTCGTGCTGGCTTGCAGACTGCTACAAGATGCAAGGACGCGACGACGAGGCGGCGGCATTGCTCGATCGTGTGATCGACGTCGCAAACGATGTCGGTTTGCTCAGCGAAGAATATGACGTTCACAACCGTAGCCTGATCGGCAATATCCCTCAGGCGTTGACGCATCTGGGGCTGGTCAACACCGCGTTGTTCCTTTCAGGACCCGTGATCCAGCGAGCTGGCGGATGATGACATCGCGCGTCTTGCGTGTCTTTTGCCTTATGCCGCTGCTGGTTCTCCTTAGCGGATGCGACGTGCTGGAGCGCGGCGTTATGAACCACGCCGGTCCGATCGCCGCGAGCCAGTGGCGTCTCTGTGTCATCGTGGGAATTGTGCTTGTCTTCGTCGCCGGACCGGTTTTTCTGCTGACGCCGCTGATGGCCTGGCACTATCGGCTGTCCAACAAGCATCACGCATTCCGGCCGAATTGGAATTTTTCCTGGACGCTCGAAGGTTTCATCTGGATACCGCCGACTGGAATCGTCATCGGCCTCGGCATATTGCTGTGGAATTATACCCACATGCTCGATCCGTATAGGCCGATCGAATCAGACCGGCCGGCGCTTCACGTGCAGGCGGTGGCGTTCGACTGGAAATGGCTGTTCATCTACCCCGACGAGGGCGTTGCGACCATTAACCGATTGGCGCTGCCCGTCGACCGGCCGATCCACATCAGCCTGACGAGCGGCACGGTGATGCAGGCGCTGCTGATCCCGCAGCTTGCCGGCCAGATCTATGCGATGGCCGGGATGACGACCCAACTCAATCTTGCTGTTGATCAACCGGGCGCCTATCGCGGGGGGAACACCCAGTTCAACGGCGAGGGCTTTCAGAACCAGAAATTCATCGTGACCGCGCTTTCTCCCGCCGATTTCGACCACTGGGCGGCCAGCGTGCGTGCATCCTCGCATCCGCTCGATCCCAATGCCTATGCCGGGCTGTTCCAAAAATCGTCGCCGTCAGGGCCGGTCGAGTTTTCGTCGGTCCCGCAACATCTATTCCAGACGATCCTCGCCAAATCCACGGAGCCCGGGCGATGACACAAGGCGTCTGGCCCGCGGTGCTGGGCCGCTTTGTGTGGAACGAACTGCCATTCGTGCGCGCGTGGGAACACCCGGCCGCCAGCGAGGTCATCGGCGCAGGCGCGGGGTCGATCGTTATCATCGGAGCCGTCTTCGTCATTGTGCTGATCACGGGCCTCGGCAAATGGCGCTATCTCTGGGCCGAATGGCTCACCAGCGTGGATCACAAGAAAATCGGCGTCATGTACATCCTGCTGGCTTTCGTGATGCTCAGCCGTGCGCTAATCGAGGCGGTGCTGATGCGAATGCAGCAGGCGGCGGCCATCCAGTCTCCCGGCTTCCTGTCGCCTGAACATTTCGCGCAACTGTTCAGCACGCACGGCAGCATCATGATCTTCTTCATGGCGATGCCTTTCCTTGTCGGCCTGATCAATTACGTCATGCCCCTTCAAATAGGCAGCCGTGATGTCGCTTTCCCGTTGCTGAACTCCATCAGCCTGTGGCTGACGGGCGGCGCCGCCGGCTTGATGATGGGGTCGCTCGTCATCGGCGAGTTCTCCACCGGCGGCTGGAGCGGCTATCCACCTTATACCGAGATGGCCTTCAGCCCCGGCGTGGGGACCGACTACTGGATCTGGGCCGTGACGCTGGGCTCGATCGGATCAACGCTCACAGGGATTAATTTCGTCGTCACAATTTACAAGATGCGCTGCCCCGGCATGCGCCTGATGCGGATGCCGCTGTTTGTGTGGACGGCGCTGTGCGCCAGCGTCCTGATGATCTTCGCGATGCCGCCGCTAACCGTCGCAACCGCGCTGCTCGCCCTGGATCGCTATCTGGGATTCCATTTTTTCACGAACGACCTCGGCGGCAACATGATGAACTACGCCAATCTGTTCTGGCTGTTTGGCCACCCGGAGGTCTACATCCTGATCCTGCCCGCGTTTGGCGTCTATTCAGAGGTCGTCTCCACCTTCTCCAGCAAGGAGCTCTATGGCTACACCTCGCTTGTCATTGCGACCGCGGTCATCGCTGTGTTGTCGTTCACGGTGTGGGTCCACCATTTCTTCACCATGGGCCAGAATGCCGACATCAACGCCGCGTTCGGCATCGCGACGATGACGATTGGCGTACCGACGGGCGTCAAGATCTACGATTGGATATGGACGATGTATCGCGGCGAGGTGCGATTCACGGCGCCAATGCTCTACTCGCTCGCTTTCATGATGACCTTCGTGCTGGGCGGCCTCACCGGAATCATGCTCGCCTTTCCGCCCCTCGACTACCTGGTTCACAATACCCTGTTCCTGGTTGCGCATTTCCATAACATGCTGATTCCGGGACTGCTCTACGGAATGCTAGCGGGCTACCACTACTGGTTTCCAAAGGCGTTCGGCTTCCGCCTCAACGAGAAATGGGGGCGCATCTCCTTCGGCTGCTGGGTGGTCGGATTTTACCTTGCGTTCATGCCGCTCTATGTCCTGGGCGCGGCGGGCGTGGCCCGCCGGACAGAAGGGATGTTCGATCCTATATTTCGGCCATGGCTCTATGTCGCTGGCGTCGGCGCGCTGATTCTGTTCGCCGCGCTTGCCGCGCTGGTTGTACAGCTCTGGGTCAGCGTTCGCGAGCGTCACGCCAACGGCGTCTTCGCCGGCGACCCCTGGGACGGTCGCGGGCTCGAATGGTCAACCTCCGCGCCGCCGCCGGAATACAACTTCGCCGTCATTCCGTCAGTCCACAGTCGCGATCCGTTTTTCGATAGCAAGCGGCGGCGCACCGCCTATGCGCCGCCGGCTTCCTACCAAGACATCGAGCTTTCCAGAAACAGCATGACTGGTCCGGTGATCGGGGTCGCCGGCGCTGCAACTGCATTCGGGCTCGTGTGGCACATGTGGTGGCTGGCTGTTATCGGGCTTCTGGCGGTCATCGTCGCAGTCATTGCGCGCAGCGTCGCCCGCGAGACGCGCCGTATCATTCCGGCGAGCGAGATCGAGCGCGCCGAGCAGCGCTGGTTGGGCGCCGTGGCCCGCGCGACGCCAATACCACGCGAGAGAGAGATGGCTTCGGCCAATCAAGGTCTGGCCGAGGTTTCGAGATGAGCTCCAACGAGATCAGGCATGCGGGCCTTAATCTCGGCGCAACCGACGTGCTGACGCACGAGCGAGCGGAAAGAGACGTGTTCGGATTCTGGGTTTTCCTGATGAGCGACGCCGTGCTGTTCGCGCTGCTGTTCGCCACCTACGGCGTTATGTTGCCGGCCACTGCCGGCGGACCGACCCCGTCGAGCGAATACAAGCTTCTTCCCGCCTTTTTCGAAACGCTGGCGTTGCTCACTAGCAGCTTTACGTTCGGGATGGCATCGGTCGCGATGAAGCACTCTGCGTCGCGCCGGCAGCTGCTCGGCTGGATGAGCATAACACTGGCGCTCGGGAGCACCTTTCTTGGCATGGAACTGCACGACTTCGGGACAATGTTCAGTGACGGCGCTTATCCGACCCGCAGCGGATATCTCTCCTCGTTCTTCGCCCTGGCGCCTCTGCATGGGCTTCATGTCTTTTTCGGCGTCGTCTGGATCATCGTGATGATGGTTCAGGTGATGACGTTCGGCCTGGATGCACGCGTCAAGATCAACATCTTGCGGCTCGGCCTGTTCTGGCATTTTCTTGATATTGTGTGGATAGCAATCTTCTCGGTGGTTTATCTCCAAGGACTGATCAGTTGAGCGGCCCGCACAACAGCCGGCGCGATGAGATCCGCTCCTACGTGACCGGCTACTCCCTCGCCCTCGCGCTCACCTGTGCGGCATTTGCAAGCGTGCACTGGAGGGGTTTTACTCCAACGACGACCCTCTGCATCGTATTCGGGCTAGCGCTCCTCCAGATTGTCGTTCACTTTCGCTATTTCCTGCATATCAGTCTCCGTAGATCGGCGCGCGACGATCTGCTGCTGATACTGTTCTCAACGCTGATCGTAATTCTGATGGTTTCGGGAACCCTTGTGGTCCTGTTCAACCTTCGAGAGAGGATGATGTAGCGGTGCGAGATCTTTCATCATGACGGGCGACGATGCTGTGGACGCCGGGACTTTCAACGACTATCGAGAACACACGGTTGGTCCTCGCCGCCGCCACTATCCTTATCTATCCCAGACCTGCCTTTCTCTACGCCTCGTCACTCCCCCTCTAATATTTTTCCCGCCCTAGGGTCCAGACTCATAACCAGTAGCTGACAGTCGCAGCGATGTGGACGGCGGCGAGGAAATTCGCGGCGCTTCTGTCGTACCGCGTTGCGACGCGCCGAAAGTCCTTCAACCGGCAGAACATCCGCTCGATGGCGTTCCGGTTTCGGTAAAGGACTGGCGAAAAGCAGTTTTTCCATTTCCGGTTGGCCTTGGGTGGGATGTTCGGCATCGCGCCGCGATCCTCGACCTGGCGGCGGATGGCGTTGGCGTCATAACCTTTGTCGGCGTGGAGAATGTCGCAGACGGGAAGCTGTGTGAGCAACGCCGCGCCAGCGGTGCAATCGGCGACATGCCCGCCGCTCAGTATGAACGCCAGCGGGCGACACAGGGCATCGGTCAGCGCGTGGATTTTCGTCGTTCGCCCACCCGCGAGCGACCAACCGCCTGATTTTCTCCCCCTTTACCGCCTGCGGCCGAGCTGATGCGCCTTGACCGCCGAACTGTCGATCAGAACCTCGGCCGGTGGCCCGCCCGCTTGCGCAAGAGCTTGAAACAAGGCCGTCCACACGCCTTTTTCCGCCCATCGGACGAAGCGGATTGTAGAGCGTCTTCCTCGGTCCATATTCTGCGGCGTCGATCCATCGACCGCCAGATTTCAGAACTTGAACGATCCGCTGATCACGCGGCGATCATCCACCCGCCGCTTGCCGCGCGTGTTTGTCGGCAGATGCGGCTCGATCTTTGAAAATTGTTCGTCCGTCAGCCAGAACTGATCCCGATTCATCGGCGCTTCCTTTCGGAAGCCGTGAATCACAAACCGCTGATCACGCCAACCATTTTATGGGTCCAGACCCTAAGCCAGTTTTTCGTGCCAAGCATCCAGACGTTACCCAACGCAAGTCCCGGCCTGTCAAAGGGCGGGATCGAGCGCTACAAGGGGCATAGCCGGCGGCAGGACTGTAGGCGTGTACTTGCGGCCCTCTGCCCATGCATCCACCACATCGGCCCATTCCTGCATCATATGACGACGCTGGACCTCGTATTCGGCCTTATTGTAGACCCCTCGCGATGAGCGGCCGTCTTCGTGTGCCAGGCACTTCTCGATCCAGTCGCGGTTAAAGCCCATCTCGTTGAGCAGCGTCGATCCTGTGCGGCGAAGGTCGTGAACGGTAAACGGCTCCAGCGGGAGACCTTGCTTCTTCGCCTGTTCGACGACCGCGTAGGTGACGCGGTTGAAGGTTGCACGCGACATCGGCGCATCCGCATCGTAGCGTGACGGAAGCAGATACCTTGAGTTTCTGGCGCAGGTCTTGAGCGCGATCATGATGTCGAGTGTTTGTCGGCACAGGTAGACATTGTGCGGCTTCGATCGCTTCATGCGCTCCTTCGGAATCGTCCAGACCGCATTCTCGAAATCGACCTCGTCCCAGACGGCGTCCTGCAACTCGCTCTTTCGGACCATGGTCAACAGGTAGAGCTTCATGCCGAGGCGGATCGTTGGCAAGGTCGCCACGTTTTCGAGCTGCTTGAGCATGATGCGGATTTCAGTCGGCGTGAGTGCGCGATCCTTGGGAGCGAAGGTGGCGATCGAAGCGGGGCCAACGTCAGCGGCCGGATTTGCGATCTTCTCGCCGTGGAGAATGGCGTAGCCGTAAATTTGCTTCAAAATGTCTCTGACGTGGATTGCCGTCGCCGGAGCGCCTCGCTCAACAATCTTGGCGCAAAGAGCACGCACATCAGGAGTGATCTCGCTCAGCAAGCGGTTGCGCCAGACGGGCCTCAGCTCCCGCTCGAAGATCGAGCGGCGCATGGCCCGCGTGCTGTCAGCCATCGCGGATGCCGTCAGCCATTTTTCGCCAAATTCACCGAAGCTCTTGGCCTCCTTAATGCGGCGCTTCTCGCGCTGCTTTTCGATCGCGGGGGAACGCCCTTCAGCGATCGCCCGGCGCGCATCGATGCAGAGCTCACGGGCCCGGGCGAGCGAAATCCCATCTCGGGCGTACTTGCCAAGATGGACGGTCTCTCGCCTGCCGTTCAGCCGGCAGTCGAGCCGGAACGAGATACCGCCCGACGGCGCGACGCGGACATACATGCCGTCACGATCTGTTACCTTGTACATTTTGGCTTTTGGTTTCAGTCACTTGAGTGCCGCATCGGTCAACATTTGGGGCCTCCTCGCGGAAAAGTACCGTCAGGCGTTTTTGGGAGGCTTTTGGCGGAAATAATCTTTTATTTTCAGCGCAATATGTCGAAAAAAGTACCGTCATCAGCCTCATTCGCTGTGACGGTACTTTCGTTTTTGCGGATGATCAATGGGGGCCAGGCCCGTCGATGAGGACGGCAAACGCGATCCTTGCCCACCGATAGACACCGATAGGTTCTGGACATATTATTTATTTTTTCAGTGCGTTAGATCGCGCTCTAGCGTATTTTCGGATACGCTCGGAGGGGCAAAAATTATTCCCACTCGATCGTGCCTGGCGGCTTCGAGGTCACGTCGTAGACGACGCGGTTGACGCCTTTCACTTCATTGACGATGCGCGTCGCGGCCTTGCCGAGGAAGCCCATGCCGAAGGGGTAGAAATCGGCCGTCATGCCGTCGACCGAGGTCACCGCGCGCAGGGCGCAGACGAATTCATATGTTCGCCCGTCGCCCATCACGCCGACCGTCTGCACCGGAAGCAACACCGCGAACGCCTGCCAGATCTCGTCGTAGAGCCCGGCCTTGCGGATCTCGTCGAGATAGATCGCGTCGGCCTGGCGCAGGATCTCGAGCTTCTCGGGCGTCACGCCGCCGGGCAGCCGGATGGCGAGCCCTGGGCCCGGGAAGGGATGACGGCCGACGAACGCCTCCGGCAGGCCGAGTTCGCGCCCCAGCGCGCGCACTTCGTCCTTGAACAGTTCGCGCAAGGGTTCGACGAGCTTCATGTTCATGCGCTCGGGCAGGCCGCCGACATTGTGGTGCGACTTGATGGTGACCGACGGCCCGCCCGAAAAGGACACGCTCTCGATCACGTCCGGGTAGAGCGTGCCCTGCGCCAGAAACTCCGGCGCGCCGCGGCCGTCGTCGGCGATCTTCCTCGCCTCCGCCTCGAAGCACGAGATGAACAGGCGGCCGATGATCTTGCGCTTTTCTTCGGGGTCCTTGATTCCGGTCAGGGCGCCGAGGAACAGGTCGGCCGCCTCCACATGATGCAGCGGGATGTTGTAGTGTCCGCGAAACAGCTCCACCACCTCCTTCGCCTCGCCCTGACGCAACAGGCCGTGGTCGACGAAGACGCAGGTCAGGCGGTCGCCGATCGCCTCGAAGATCAACACCGCCGCAACAGCCGAATCGACGCCGCCGGAGAGACCGCACAACACCCGGCCGTCGCCGACCTGCGCGCGAATCGCGGCGATCGCCTCCCCGCGGAAGGCGCCCATGGTCCAGTCCGCCTTCAGCCCCGCGACCTTGCGCACGAAATTCGAGATGATCTTCGCGCCGTCGGGCGTGTGCGCGACCTCGAGATGGAACTGCACGCCGTAAAACCTGCGCGCCTCGTCGGCGATCGCCGCGAAGGGCGCGTTCGGCGAAGCGGCGATCACCGCGAAATCGGCCGGCAGCACGCTCACCGCGTCGCCGTGGCTCATCCACACGGGGTAGGTTTTGCCCTGCTCCCACACGCCGTCGAACAGCGGGCTGTCCGCGACGATCTCGACCTCGGCGCGGCCGAATTCGCGGCTGTGGCTTGACCCCGCCACCACCTCGCCGCCGAGCTGGCGCGCCATGGTCTGCTCGCCATAGCAGATGCCAAGCACCGGCACGCCCGCCGCAAACAGCGCCTGCGGCGCGCGCGGCGAGCCTTCGTCGAGCACCGAGTTCGGGCCGCCCGAGAGAATGACCGCCCTCGGCGCAAGCTCGGCGAAGGCCTTCTCGGCCGACTGGAACGGCGCGATTTCGCAATAGACGCCGGCCTCGCGCACGCGGCGGGCGATGAGCTGCGTGACCTGCGAGCCGAAATCGACGATCAGCACCTTGTCATGGCGCCGGACGATGGTTTCGTGGAGCTGATCTTCGACCATGGACGCGCGCCTTCTTTTCAAAAATTTCGCTTATTGCATCGACTGCGCAGGCGCAAGCGCGCGCCGGCGAACCCGCGCGGCGCGCGTCCGTTAAAGCGTCGCCAAATCGTGAAGGACCCGCCCATGGCCGCGCCAGCCGATCAAGACGTCTCGCTTCTCTGGCTGCGCGAGGACCTGCGCCTTTCCGACAATCCCGCGCTCGCCGCGGCGCTGGAGCGCGGCGGCCGCCTGCTCTGCGCCTATGTGCTGGAGGACGCGAAGCCGCCGCTTCGCCCGCAAGGCGGCGCCGCGCGCTGGTGGCTGCACGGGTCGCTTGAGGCGCTGGCAAAGGACATGGCGCGGCGCGGCGGACGACTCGATCTCTATCGCGGCGAGGCCGAAGCGGTCATCCCCGCGCTGGCCGCGGCCGCGGGCGCAAACGGCGTCTACTGGTCGCGCCGCTACGGCCTCGCCGAACGGGAGATCGACGCGCGGATCAAGGCGGCGCTGCGCGCGAAGGGCGTCGTCGCGGAAAGCTTCAACGCCCGCCTCGCGCATGAGCCCTGGGAGATCGGCAAAGCCGACGGCTCGCCTTTTTCGGTCTATTCGGCGTTCCAGCGCGCCGCGCTCGCGGCGCAGGCGCCGGGCGCGCCGCTCATTGCGCCAACGCGCCTGCCGGCCGCGCCCGCGCCAAAGGACGGCCCCGCGCCCGTGACGCTCGAGGCGCTGCGGCTCAGGCCCGCAAGGCCCGACTGGGCGGGCGGGCTGCGCTCGGCCTGGCGCCCCGGCGAGGCCGGCGCGCGCAAACGGCTCGACAGCTTTCTGGCGCATGGCCTCGCGCGCTACGCCCTCGCGCGCGACCCGCCGGCGGACGAAGACGCCGTCTCGCGCCTCTCGCCGCATCTCGCCTTCGGCGAGATCGGGCCGCGCCAGATCCTTCATGCGCTTTGTGGGCAGGCCGGCGCGGGCGCGGCGAAATTCAGGGGCGAGCTCGGCTGGCGCGAGTTCGACTATCATCTGCTGTTCAATCATCCGCACGCCGCCCAGGAAAATCTCCAGCGGCGTTTCGACGCCATGGGCTGGCGCGACGCGGACGCCGACTTCAGGGCCTGGACGCAGGGGCTC
The DNA here is from genome assembly GCF_044226135.1 of Methylocella sp. NCBI lineage: Bacteria > Pseudomonadati > Pseudomonadota > Alphaproteobacteria > Hyphomicrobiales > Beijerinckiaceae > Methylocella > Methylocella sp. Next base: position 21,836 of record NZ_JBGAHM010000022.1, read on the forward strand.
ACCGGCTATCCGCTGGTCGACGCGGCCATGCGCGAACTCTGGACGACAGGCTACATGCACAATCGCGCCCGGCTCGTCGCGGCGTCCTTTCTCGTCAAGCACCTGCTGATCGACTGGCGGCGCGGCGAGGCCTGGTTCTGGGACACGCTGTGCGACGCCGACCCCGCGAACAATCCCATGAACTGGCAATGGGTCGCGGGCTGCGGGGCCGACGCCGCGCCCTATTTCCGCATTTTCAACCCCGTGCTGCAGGGCGAAAAATTCGATCCGCAGGGCGATTATGTGCGCCGCCACGTTGTGGAGCTCGAAAAGCTCTCCGCCAGATGGATCCACCGGCCATGGCGCGCGCCCGAGGCGGCGCTGCGCGAGGCCGGCGTGGCGCTGGGGACGACCTATCCGCGTCCGATCGTCGATCATGACGCGGCGCGCGCGCGGGCGCTCGCGGCCTTCGAGCGCGTCAAGACCGCCTCACCCTGAGCGGTCGGCCCGGCGCGCCGCGCGCCGCATCGCCGCGAAATAGAGCGGATAGGGCAGAAGCCGCGCCGCCCGGAACAGAAGCGCGAGGCGACGCGGAAAGACGATCTCGAAGCGCTCCGTCCCAAAGCCGTCGCAGATGATTTCAGCGGCCTCCGCCGCGCTCATCAGGAAGGGCATGTCGAAATCGGCGTGCTCGGTCATCGCCGTGGTCACAAAGCCCGGATGCACGACCTGGACCTCGATATGGTCGCGCGCGCAGCTCATGCGCAGAACCTCGGCCATATAGGTCAGCGCCGCCTTGCTCGCGCCATAGGCCATGGAGCCCGGCACCCCGCCGAGCGCCGCGAGCGAGGAGGTGATCGCGATTCGCCCATTCTGGCGCGCGCGCATGGCCGCAAGCAGCGGGCCGAGGCAGTTGAGCACGCCGCCGACGTTGATTTCAAAGGTGCGCCAGGCGACGTCGACGTCGAAGTCTTCGCGCTCGGCCGGAAAATAGACGCCGTGATTCAGAAAGGCGAGCGTGATCGGGCCAAGCTCCGCCTCGATCTTTGCGACGGCCGCGGCGACGCCGGCGCGGTCGCAGGCGTCGCCCGGAAAGGCGGTCACGCCCGGCGCCTCGGCCGCCAGGGCCGCGAGCGCCTCGGCCCGGCGCGCCAGCGCCGCGACGCGCCAGCCGCGCCGCGCCAGCGCCAGCGCGACCGCCCGTCCGATCCCGGAGCTCGCCCCGGTGACGAAGGCGACGCCCTTGGCGGCAGCGCCGGCGGGCTTCATGCGCGCCTCAGGACCGCGAGGCCGAAAGCGCAGCCTCTGGCCGCGGCGGCGCCATGCGCGCGAGCCGCGCTCCGGCGTGCCGCATGAGCTCGGCGAAGGCGGGCGACAGAATAAAGCTCAGCTCGCGCTCGCGCGTCACGGTGACGGGGTCGGCGAGCACGAGCTCCTCGTCGCAATAGCCCGGATGACACATGATGAGATGGCGCGGTCCGGGCGCGCGCAGATAGCGCGCGAAATCGGCGGCGTAGTCGCCGCAGGGGTCAAAGCGCGAGAAGCCCGAAAAGCCCTGATTGGTCGAAAAGCCGCGCCGCGTCGCCTCGCGCGCGAACCCCGCCGCCAGAAAGGCGATGCCGAAGGCCTTCTTCAGCTCGCCGCCGCGGCGCAGGATGCGCTGGGCCTGATCGGCGCTGTCGCGCAGCCAGATCCGGCCATTGAGGCTGCGCCGGTCGAGCTCGTCGAGCAGCCAGCCGCGCACCTGCGGCAGGATCTGCACATGCTGATGGCCGTCGACGAAATCGGGCGGCGCGTCGAACGCGTCGACGAAGGCGTCGAGCTGGCGGGCGATCTCGCGGCGGATCTCGCGCTCGGGCAATTCGCGCCGGCGCGCCGCGCCGAGCACGCGCGACACCTCGGGCATGACGCCCGAGGGCGCGAAGCCCGGCATCGGCGACAGCGGCGCCCCGAGCGTCAGGTTGAGATGCAGCCCGACGTCGGCGCGCGCCCTGTAGCGGCGAAGCTCGCCCGCGCCGCGCCGCCAGCCGGGGCGCGTCGTCAACGCGCTGGTCGCGCTGAGGCGGCCGGCGTCGAGCGCCTCGAGCACGCCGCGGTTGACGCCGTCCGACAGGCCGAAATCATCGGCGCAGAGGCTCACCGCCACGCGCGGCCTCAGCGTGCGTGGCGGCGTGCGTCCCGGCGTCCGTCCGCTGCGCCTGTCCATGGCCTGCCTCCCGCCCCTTGCACGCCGATTTTAGTCCGAGCCTTGCGCAATTCAACGTCAAAGCCTAGAGCAACCTCCGCGTCGACGACCCTTGCGGCGCCGCGCGCGAAGGATCGGCCGATGCAGCCAGACGTCAAACCCGGGCCCGAGCTCAGCGTCGTCGTGCCGATCTTCAACGAGGCGCAGAACCTGCGCCCGCTGCTCGACCGGCTCGTCCCGGCGCTCGAGGGCTGCGTCCAGTCCTTCGAGATCGTCTTCGTCAACGACGGCTCGCGCGACGATTCGGTCGAAATCCTGCGCAAGGCCCATGACCGCGACCCGCGCCTGCGGCTTTTGTCCTTCAGCCGCAATTTCGGCAAGGAGATCGCGATCGCGGCCGGCCTCGACCACGCCGACGGCGCGGCCGTCGTGATCATGGACGCCGACCTTCAGCATCCGCCCGAAATGATCCCGGCCTTCGTCGAAAAATGGCGCGAGGGCTATCAAAACGTCTATGGCCAGCGCGTCGACCGCTCGGCCGACACGCCGCTCCGGCGCGCGCTCACGCGGCGCTTCTATCATATTTTCGGCCGCATCGGCGAAACCGACCTGCCCGAGGGCGCGGGCGACTTCCGTCTGCTCGACGCCCAGGCGGTCGCGGCGCTGCGCACGATGCGCGAGCACGCCCGCTTCTCGAAGGGCCTTTACGCCTGGATCGGCTTCAGGTCGGTCGGCGTCCCCTTCGAGGTCGGCGCGCGCGCGGCCGGCCAGTCGAAGTTCAGCTATCGCAAGCTCGTCCATTTCGCGCTCGACGGCATCATGTCGTTCACCACCGCGCCGCTGCGCATCTGGACCTACGCCGGGCTCATCGTCTCGGCCTTCGCGATGGCGATGGCGTCATTTTACCTTTTGCGCACCCTCATTTTCGGCGTGGACGTGCCGGGCTACGCCTCGCTCATGGTGTCGCTCGCCTTCTTCTCGGGCGTGCAGCTCGTCTCGCTCGGCGTGCTCGGCGAATATGTCGGGCGCATCTTCGCCGAGGTGAAGCGCCGGCCGCTCTATCTGATCGAGGAGCGGATCGGGCTCGACGCGCGCGGCGACGCCGTCTCGGTCCGCCGCCCGGCCGACGCCGCCGCGCCGCGCCCGGACGTGGCCTGAGCCGGCGCGCATGTACAAGAACCTGCTCTCGGTCGGCGGCCTGACGCTTCTGTCGCGCGCCGCGGGCTTTCTGCGCGACGTCATGCTCGGCGCGGTGCTGGGCGCGGGCCTCATCGCCGACGCTTTCGTGGTGGCGCAGCGCCTGCCGAACCATTTCCGCGCCGTCTTCGGCGAGGGCGCCTGGAACGCGGCCTTCGTGCCGACCTATTCGCGCGCGCTGCAGGGCGAGGGGCTCGACACGGCGCGGCGGTTCTCGGGACAGATCTTCGTCGGGCTGCTCGTCATTCAGCTGATCCTGCTCGCGCTGGCGCTGCTGTTCACGCCGACGCTGATCGACCTGCTCGCGCCGGGCTTTCGCGACGAGCCCGAAAAATTCGCGCTGACCGAGGCGCTGACGCGCATAACCTTCCCCTATCTGCTGTTCGTCACGCTCGTCACGCTGCAGTCCGGCGCGCTCAACGCGCATGGGCGATTCGTGGCGGCGGCCTTCGCGCCGGTGCTGATGAACCTGTCGATCATCGCCTTCCTGACGGTCGCCTTCCTGTTTCCGAACGCCGGCGCGGCGGCCGCCTGGGGCCTCATGGCGTCGGGCGCGATGCAGCTCGCGCTCACCTCGTTCGCCGCCTGGCGCGCCGGAATTCTGGAGATTTTCGCCTGGCCGCGCTGGAGCGCCGACATGCGGCGCTTCCTCGCCATGCTGGGCCCGGCCGTGATCGGCTCGGCCGGCGTGCAGATCGCGCTGTTCGCCGACACCATCATCGGCTCGATGCTGCCGACGGGCGGCCCCTCCTCGATCTATTACGCCGACCGCATCTATCAGCTTCCGCTCGGGGTCATCGGCATTGCGGCGGGCACGGTGCTGCTGCCGCAGATGAGCCGCCTCGTCGCCGCCGGACGGCCCGAGGCCGCGATCTCGGCCCAGAACCGCACCTTCGCCATCTCGCTGATCCTGACCGCCCCGTTCTTCGTGGCCTTCCTGGCGATCCCCGACCTCATCATGCGCGGCGTGTTCCTGCGCGGCGCCTTCACGCCGGAGGCGGCGCAGGCGTCGGCCGCCGTGCTCGCGGCCTATGGGCTCGGCATTCTCGCGGTGGTGCTCCTGCGCTCGGCGGTGCCGAGCTTCCAGGCCGCGGGCGACACCACGACGCCGATGATCGCCGCCCTCGTCGCGGTCGCGGGCAATGTCGCGCTGAAGGTCGTCTTGTTCACGCCGCTCGGCGCGCCGGGCCTCGCGACGGCGACCTCGGCCGGCGCCTGGATCAATCTCATCCTGATCGCAATCTTCGCCATGCGGCGCGGACTGATGAAGCTCGACGCGCAGTTTATGAAGGTCGCCGCCTGCGTCGCCGCAGGCTCCGCCGTTCTCGTCATCTTTGCGCTCTCCGCGCGCGCGCCCGTCACGCATCTCGCTCAGGGCGCAGGGCGCTTTTCCGGGGAGGCGACTCTGACGCTTATGACGTTTGGCGGCGCCTCCATCTACGGCCTCGCTCTAATTGCATGCCTGCGCCTCGCAGGGGTGCGACTGCGGCCCCTATCGACACGGCAATCCCCCAAAGCTCGCCCGAACGATCCTGCCTAGACTCGTCAACTTATTGCCGGGAGCAGCCTAAAGCGCGTCGATCCAGGCGCTCAAATTATCGAAAAACTTTTTTAAAACAGGCGATTGGCAGCCATATCGCGTGTAGAGCAGCACAGCGTCATCATCGGCGCGCTTAGTGAATTGAGTAGCTTGATTCATCGCTCCAGCGCCCTGATTCCAGCCTTGGGCAAAAAACTCGCCCCATGCCCCGGGACGCGGCGACCGCGTCGTAAGAGAACGATCGCCCAAGACGATGTCGTGCGCGACGCGTTGAGCGGCGATAGCTGAAATTTTGGCGAAGGACGTCCGATTGATGAGTTGACGACATCCGTCCTCATTAAAGAACGCCGACATCAGTTCCTGAGCATAAACCGGTGCCGGAGCGCCTTGAAAATCATGCTCGTAAATCTCTCGCATCAATTCGGGATCTGTATAACCGCTAGTCGTGAAGCTGCTGGCCGGCGCTGGCTGCGACCCTGTCCCGGCTTGTTCTTGAGCAGCGATAAAACGTTGAAGCTCCAGGCGGTCATTATCATTTGTTATGATTTTGAACCGCCGAATCGCTTCAAAATGCGCAACCAGAATATCCCCTGCGGCGATAAGCTGAGCTTTATCGGAAAACAGGGGCCCGACGGCGCCTTCCTCAAATTTGATATTAGCAGACTTCAGTTCGGCCATATTCGCCGTGATCGAAACGATCAATTCTTTTTGAATAATATTTACAATACCATATTCGGTTATAAACCCATAATCCAATTGCGCGATAAACGTATTCATATTTTTCCTGTAAGGATAAAACCTTACGGAACCAGTGTCTTTTAGCAAATAAGTTTTGTTATTCCGAGAAACGTTAAAGGTTTCAACTTTAGATTTACGAACAACAAATTTCCCAGATGTGTCGATTTCCGCCAAGACAAATGCGTCTGGCAAGGGCGTGACTGCATCGACCTCCGTTATGAGCGGCGTTTTTGACGAGATGCATCCGGAAAGCATGACCGAAAGAAGAATCGTCAACAAAATATTCTTTACATAATTTACTTTCATAGCCAAGACCTCGAAGTCATTTAAAATAAATAAATAATAGAAAATAATACTTCATGCTGCGACAATACGCAAGAGTCTCAAGCCCCTTGCCGTGAACGAAGCATGTAGTCCGCACTAGGGTCCAGACTCATAACCAGTAACTGACAGTCGCAGCGATGTGGACGGCGGCGAGGAAATTCGCGGCGCTTCTGTCGTACCGCGTTGCGACGCGCCGAAAGTCCTTCAACCGGCAGAACATCCGCTCGATGGCGTTCCGGTTTCGGTAAAGGACTGGCGAAAAGCAGTTTTTCCATTTCCGGTTGGCCTTGGGTGGGATGTTCGGCATCGCGCCGCGATCCTCGACCTGGCGGCGGATGGCGTTGGCGTCATAACCTTTGTCGGCGTGGAGAATGTCGCAGACGGGAAGCTGTGTGAGCAACGCCGCGCCAGCGGTGCAATCGGCGACATGCCCGCCGCTCAGTATGAACGCCAGCGGGCGACACAGGGCATCGGTCAGCGCGTGGATTTTCGTCGTTCGCCCACCCCGCGAGCGACCAACCGCCTGATTTTTCTCCCCCCTTTACCGCCTGCGGCCGAGCGATGCGCCTTGACCGCCGAACTGTCGATCAGAACCTCGGCCGGTGGCCCGCCCGCTTGCGCAAGAGCTTGAAACAAGGCCGTCCACACGCCCTTTTCCGCCCATCGGACGAAGCGATTGTAGAGCGTCTTCCTCGGTCCATATTCCTGCGGCGCGTCGATCCATCGACCGCCAGATTTCAGAACTTGAACGATCCCGCTGATCACGCGGCGATCATCCACCCGCCGCTTGCCGCGCGTGTTTGTCGGCAGATGCGGCTCGATCTTTGAAAATTGTTCGTCCGTCAGCCAGAACTGATCCCGATTCATCGGCGCTTCCTTTCGGAAGCCGTGAATCACAAACCGCTGATCACGCCAACCATTTTATGGGTCCAGACCCTAAACAGTCGCAATTCGCGCGTGCGGCACAAAACGTGACGCGGCCGTCAAATTATGGGGCGCTGTCCGACCACGCGAAAACACGCGGTCAATCAGAAGCGACCCACGCCGTAGGATCGGCGAGCCCTCAGGCCGCGAGCGCGCTCAGGATGCGGGCCCAGCTGCGCGCGCCCTTCTGAAAGGACGACAGCTCATATTTCTCGTTCGGCGAATGGATGCGGTCGTCGTCGAGCGCGAAGCCGACCATCAGCGTGTCCATCTTGAGGTCGCTCTTGAAGCGCCCGACGATCGGGATCGAGCCGCCGCAGCCCGCCAGCACGGGCGCGACGCCCCATTCGGCCTGCAACGCGCGGCTCGCCCGCGACAAAGACTCCGAATTAAACGACAGGGCGAGCGCCGGCGAGGCGCCATGCGAGATGAACTCAATTCCGCAGTCGGCCGGCAGGGCCGCGCGGGCGTAGGCGCGGAAGCTCTCGGCGACCTTTTGCGGGTCCTGCTGGCCGACGAGGCGGAACGAGAATTTCGCCCGCGCCTCGGCCGGCAGCACGGTCTTCGAGCCTTCGCCCTGATAGCCGCCCGAAATTCCGTTGACGTCGCAGGCCGGGCGCGACCACAGCATTTCGAGCACGCTGCGCCCGCGCTCGCCGGCCGGGACCGACAGGCCGACGGCGCGCAGAAAACCCTCTCCGTCGAAGCCGAGCCCGCGCCATTGCTCGGCGACCTCCTCGGGCAGCTCGGCGACGCCGTCGTAAAAGCCCGGCAGCGTCACCTTGCCGGCCTCGTCATGCAGCCCCGCAATGATCTTCGCCAGCACGTGGATCGGATTGACCGCGGCCGAGCCGAACATGCCGGAATGAAGGTCGCGGTCGGCGCCGCGGATCACGGCCTCCTCGAGCACCAGCCCGCGCAGCATGGTGGTCACGGCGGGCGTGTCGCGATCCCACATCGAGGTGTCGCAGACGAGCGCGAGATCAGCCGACAGCTCCTTCTTGTTCTCGGCGAGGAAGTCCGGCAGCGACGGCGAGCCGCTCTCCTCCTCGCCTTCGAGCAGGATGGTGACGCGGCACGGCAGCTCGCCCGCCTCCTTGAAGGCGCGCGCGGCCTCGATGAAGGTCATCAGCTGGCCCTTGTCGTCGGAAACGCCGCGCCCGACGATCTGCGTTCCCGCTCCGGCCTCGACAAGCCGGGGCTCGAACGGCGGCGTCTCCCACAGCGCCAGCGGGTCGGCGGGCTGCACGTCGTAATGGCCGTAGAACAGGAGATGCGGCACGTCCGGCCGCGCGCCCTTGCCATGGGCGACGACCATGGGATGCCCCCTGGTCGGACGCGTCGACGCCTCGAAGCCGATCGCGTTCAGCTCGGCGGCGAGAAATTCGGCCGCCCGCACGCAGTCGGCGGCGTAGGCCTGGTCGGTCGAGACGGAGGGGATCGAGACCAGCCTGAAGAGGCGGTCGAGCGCCGCGTCGCGATTGGCGTCGATCCTGGCGAGGACGGTGTCGAGCGCGGCCATGAGTCGTCTTTCGTTTGCGCGGCGGGCCGTTGAGGCGCAGGCCCAGCCCCGGCTAGGATTCTGGCGGGATGCAAAGTTGAAACGCCAAGCCTGAAATACATGTCCCCGCGGCGGCGCGCAAAGGCGGCGTTGGGCCGCGCCGCGGCGCTTGTGAACAAGTCACACGCGGCCCAGGGCGCGGCGCGCGGAAAATTCTGGAGGATGAGAATGCGGCTTCGCGCCGATTTCTGGGTGTCGGCCTTTCTGCGCCGCTGCGCGCATGAGGGCGCCGTCGCCGTGCTGCGACGGCGCGGCGCGGCCGAAGCGGGGGCGATCTTCGTCAAGCTCGACCGGCTCGACGGGGCCGCCGCGCTGTTTGGCCCCGCGCCGCAAAGCGAGGCGGACGCCGACGGCCATCGGCTGTTCGTCAGGCTGCATGACGCCCAGTGGATCGACCCCGCCGCGGCCGAGGAGAAGATCGCGCGCCAGATCCGCTATGATTCCGACCTCTGGCTGGTCGAGGTCGAGGACCGGCTTGGCCGCGACTTCCTCGACCTGATCGATTAGGCGGCGCGCGGGCGCCGCATATTGCGCCTTGCGCGCCCTGCGCCCTACCCTATTCTTCGTAGGCCGCTCCGGCTCGACGCCCTCAGAAAGACAGCCGCCAGGACCATGCAGAGGCTCGCACGGGTTTTCGCGCTCGCCGCGTTGTTTTCGGCGCCGGCTGCGGCAGGCGTCGAAGCGCCCCGCCCTCTGGCCGAAGCCGGCCCTCCGGCCGCCGAGGCCCCGCAAAGCGCCGACGGCCCGCTCAACGCCCTTTACCGGACCCTGATCGCGCGCTTTGCGGCCCAGCCCGAAACCAAGGCGGCGCTGGTCGAGGCGCAGCGCGCCTGGCTTGAATATCGCGGCCGGGAATGCGCCTTCGCCGCGCGCGGCTCGGGCGCGGCGACGAGCGAGGCCATGGCCGAGGCGACGCGCCAGTGCCGGCGCGTCCTGACTGACCAGCGTCTCGACCGGCTGAACGCCTATCTGGCCGCGCCTTGAGCGCGGCGTCCGAATCGCCTCATTCCGGAGCCCCCATGCCGCGCCAATCCCATTCGTCCGGAGCCCCCGCCCGATGAGCCAGGGCGACGACGCGCGCGCCTTCGCGCATGAACCTGAAAAGCCGCCGGCGGAGTCGCCCGTCATCCGGGCGATCGCCATGCCGGCCGACACCAATCCCGCGGGAGACATTTTCGGCGGATGGCTGATGGCGCAGATGGACCTCGCCGCCGGCAACGTCGCCTCGCGCCGCGCGCGCGGGCGCTGCGCCACCGTCTCCGTCGAGGGCATGACCTTCCTCAGCCCCGTCTTCGTGGGCGACGAAGTGAGCCTTTACGGGCGCCTCGTCGGCGAAGGCCGCACCTCCATGCGCGTCAAGGTCGAGGCCTGGCGGCGCTATCGCGAGGAAGAAGCCATGAACAAGGTGACGGAGGCGCTGTTCGTCTTCGTCGCGATCGGCAAGGACCGCAGACCGACGCCGCTTCCCCCCGGACATGCGCCGTCCTGAACCCGGCCCGGCCCCGCGGCGGCCCGCGAGGCTGGCGCGAGGCTGTCCGCGCCCCGGCCGCCGTGCGCGATCGCACTTGTCTTCGTCTTGGGTTCTGGCATCCTCGGCGGTCAGAGCGGAGGCCCTTGAGGCAGGTCGGGGCCCGCTCTGTGTCCGTGTTTCAGACGCCCGCTCGATCTGAAAGGCCCGTCGTCTTTCGAGCGGACGCCAGGGGGGGGCTTGGGGTGAGCATGCGCGCCGCACTTATGTTTTTGGGCGCCGTCGTCGGCGTCAGTCTGCTGGGCCCGGTCGGCGCGAACGCGCAAAAGGCGCGCGGCGCCGGACCATTCGACGGCGTCTACGCCGTCGACGTCTATACCCAGAGCGGCGCCTGCGACCGCGTCTTCCGCTGGACCATTCAGGTCGTCGGCGGCCGCGTCAGCACGCATGGGGACGGCTTCGTCCAGGCGAGCGGCCTCGTGACCGACAAGGGCGCGGTCTCGCTCGCTTTCCGGCGCGACAGCCAGGTCGCCAATGTGGCGGGCAGGGTCAGGAGCGGCGCCGGGTCGGGCACATGGTCGTCGCCCACCATGCAATGCGCGGGCTCCTGGCGCGCCGCCCGCGTCAGCTGACGGCCGGCCGGTTTTCGCGCCGCGCGGCCCCGACGCCACGGGCCCGCATGAGGCGCAGGACGCGTCCCGGCCATGACGACGGGCTCCGGCCATGAAATCCGGCCATGAAATGAGCGAAAGATCCGCCTGGGCTCAGGCCCGGGCGAAGAACGGCCCCCTCGGGGCGGCTGCGTCGTCCCGTGCCCCTGCGCCCGGCCCAAAAGCCAGCGCCCCTCCGGCGATCGCCGGAGCGTTCGGGCGAACAGGGCGCGCGCCGCGTGGTCGACGTCGCTCCCGCGTGTTCAAAACAGGCGCGATCGGACGTTCGCCCTACCCTCTGGCCGTCATGCGCGAATTTTCGCGGCGGCCGGGCCGCGTCCTTGCGCAACCGCCGCGCGACCGCGCGGGCCCTTCTTTTCGCGCGTTGTCCGTAGAATCCGGCGCCGTCTCGCGCCTGGACGCCAGGACATCCGGACCAGAACTTGCTTCATTTCGCTCCGCCGTCCTGCGACAAGCTTTGCAAGTCGGCGCGAGTCTATCCGTCATATGTATCATGGGTTGTCGCCGCGGCGATCCAAGATAAGGCGCGCGACAAGCCGGCCTTGAAACCGCTCGAAAGCTGGGTAATGATTGGTTTTGATTGCAGGGTCACAAGCAAAGCCTTGTCACAAGGACGTATAGATTGAGAGCGGCGATTGCGCGCGCCCAAGTCCTCTGTTAGGGTCGAAATAAGTGTAAAACGGTTGCGCGGACGTCAAGCCGCAGCCGACGGGAACGGGGAGGGCCGGCCGGCGAGACATCGCTGGGCGGGTTAATTGTGCATGAGGTCGCGGCGTTCCGCCTTGGGTTCGCGTCGCGCCGCCCGGCCGCTTCAGCGACGCGCGGATTTCCGTCGAGCGGAAGCGCCTGCGGCGAGTTCGGCCTCGGCGCGCCGCCCGTATTTCCGATCGGCCGATTTTCGCCTTTAGAGAGTCTGATTCAATTTGAGTCCGATCCATCCCACAGACCAGGTTGACAGCGAGTTGACGCCCGATGCTGCAAATCAATAAACGAGCTTCCATGGCGAGCCAGGACACGCCCAAGGTCATGGCGCCTCTGCTCGACGCGCTGCAGAACGCCCTGCGCGTGGTGCGGCGCCAGCTCCCGATCGTGATCCTCATCATGGTCTGCAGCCTGGCGCTGGCGATCTTCTACCTCGTCAACACGCCGCCGAAGTTCACCGCCATGGGCTCCATGGTGATGGACACGCGCAAGGTCCAGGTCCTGCAGGAGCAGCAGACCCTGATGGGCGACGCGCAGATCGACGCCGCCCTGGTCCAGACCCAGGTCGAGATGCTCAAGTCGGACACCGTCGCCCTCGCCGTCATCCGCAAGCTGCATCTCATCGACGACAGCGAATTCGTCCCGCCGCCGGGCGGCAAGGGCGGGCTGCTGAGCTTCTTCTTCCCGCCGAAGCCCGAGCCTGAAAAGACCGAGGCGCAGAAGGAGCAGATCGCGCTCGGCAATTTCCTCAGCCAGCTGACGGTCAGCCGCGAAGGCCTGACCTATGTCATCAACGTCGGCTTCACCTCGCTCAATCCCGAGAAATCGGCGCAGGTCGTCAACGCGCTCGTCGAGGCCTTCGTCGCGAGCCAGATGGACGCCAAATACGACGCGACGCGGCGGGCCGGCGTGTGGCTCGCCGAGCGCATCAAGGAGCTGCGCGCGCAGGCCGCCGCCGCCGAGCGGGCGGTCGTGGAATTCAAGCGGATCAACAACATCGTCGACACCGGCCCGGCCGCAGGCGGCGGCAAGCTGCTCAACGACCAGCAGCTTTCCGAGCTGAACAGCCAGCTCATCATCGCCAGCGCCGCCACCGCCGAAGCCAAGGCCCGGCTCGACCGCATCAACACCGTCATGTCCGGCTCGCTCGCCGACGCCTCGATGACCGACGCGCTCAAGAGCGAAGTGATCGTCAAGCTGCGCCAGCAATATCTCGACCTCAGCCAGCGCGAGGCCATCCTGTCGCAGCGCTATGGCGCGAATCACCTCGCCACGGTCAATCTGCGCACCCAGATGACCGAGATCAAGCGCAGCATCCAGGACGAGATGCGCAAGATCGCCGAGAGCTACAAGAGCGATTATGAGATCGCCCGCACGCGCGAGCAGTCGTTGCGGACGAGCCTCGGCGACGTCGCCAATCTCGCGCAGGCCTCGAACCAGGCCATGGTCCAGCTGCGCGAGCTGACCAGCAACGCCGAAACCGCGCGCACGCTCTACGACAACTTCCTGCAGCGCTACATGGAGGCCGTGCAGCAGCAGGACGCCGTGCCGATCAGCGAGACGCGCCTCATCAGCCCGGCCCTGCCGCCGATGCTGAAAAGCTCGCCGCGCACCAGCCTCACCCTGCTTCTGGCCCTTCTCGGCGGCGGCGTCGTGAGCTTCGGCGTGGCCTTCCTGCGCGAGGCCTCGGACGGCGTGTTCCGCACCAGCGACCAGATCGAGGAGACGCTGCGGGTCAGCTGCCTCGCGCTCGCGCCCGTGCTGAAGCCCGGCGCGCGGGGCGAAGGCGAAGACTCCGACAAGCCCGCCACCTCAAGCCGCGCGCTGCTACGTACGGTCGTCGACGCTCCCTTCTCGCGCTACGCCGAGGCGGTGCGTTCGATCAAGATCGCGGCCGACCTCAACGGCGCGCTCAAGTCGCACAAGGTGATCGGCCTCACTTCGACCCTGCCGAACGAAGGCAAGTCGACGCTCGCCTCGAATCTCGCCCATCTCATCTCGGACGCGGGCGGAAGGGTCGTCCTCGTCGACGCCGACCTGCGCAGCCCCTCGCTGTCGCGCTGGCTCGCGCCCGACGCGCCGGGCCTGATCGACGTCGTGATCGGCAACGCCCCGCTCGAGAAGACGCTGATCCCGATTTCGGCGAGCCATCTGCATTTCCTCGCCGCCGGCGCCACCGCGAAGCTGCCGCACACCAACGAGATCCTCGCCTCGGCCGCGATGAAGAACGTCGTCGACCAGCTGCGCGCGTCCTATGACTATATCATCATGGACCTGTCGCCCGTCGCGCCGATCGTCGACGTGCGCACGACCGGCCACATCATCGACGCCTATGTCTATGTCGTCGAATGGGGCCGCACCCGGATCGACGTCGTCGAACGCGGCCTGTCGGAAGCCCAGGGCGTCTATGACCGCCTGCTCGGCGTGGTGCTGAACAAGGTCGATATGACCGCGCAGAACCGCTATGAGCGCTACCACGGCAATCATTATTACAAGAAATATTACTCGAAATACGGCTACGTCGACTGAGCCGTCGTCGATCCGCGAACATGTTCAGGCCGGCTCCGCCGGCCTGACGCATTTTTGGGCGCCCGCCCGCGACGGCGGGCCGGGATTCAGCATGGCCGTCGCCGCGCGCGTGCCGGCGCACGAAAATGCGACGGCGCAAAATCAAACTGGAGCGGAGGACGGCTTCGGCCGGCGAAAGGCGCGAACAGGCGGCGAGGCAAAAGTGGTGGGGGAGGTAGGACTCGAACCTACGAAGGCATAGCCAGCGGATTTACAGTCCGCCCCCTTTGCCGCTCGGGACACTCCCCCTTGAGCCCGTCGCCGAACCCGGTGGACGGCTTATGGTGACGCAAGGGAGCGCTGTCAACCCAAAATCTCCGCCGCCCGCGCCGGCGCGGGGGCTTGCGCGCCCCGTCCGCCTCGACCAAAAATCAACCTGCGGCCGGAGCGCGGCCGCGCCAGGAGCCCGCGACGCCGTGAGCCGCAGAACCTCGAGCTGGAGCGCGTCCCGGCCGATTCGCCAAAAAAGGGCCGGCGCGTGACGCGCGGCGGCCCCAAGCGTCCGCGCGACGGCGCGAAACGTTCCGACTTCGCCGCGCCGCGCCGGGCGACCATGCAGGGCGCGCCGGCGCAGGGCGCGCGCGCCGACCGCGCGCCTCCGCCGAACGCCGGCGCGGAGCCTGCCCCCTTTCGCCGGCCGTCCGCCGATCTCGTCGCGCTTTACGGCCTTCACGCGGTGCGGGAAGCGCTGCGCGCCGGAAAGCGCAAGCTGCTCGACCTCTACGCCGCGCCGGGAGCGGCCGAGAAGCTCGCGCCCGACATCGCCGCCTCGGGCGTGCGGCTCACGCTGGTCGAGCCCGAAGCCCTGTCGCGCCGGCTCGGGCCCGGCGCCGTGCATCAGGGCGCGCTTCTCGAGGCGCGGCCGATCGCGCCGCTCGACGTCTCCGAAATCACGCCGCGCGGCGGCATCGCGCTGGTGCTCGACCAGATCACCGATCCGCACAATGTCGGCGCGATCCTGCGCAGCGCCGCGGCCTTCGACGTCGACGCCGTGCTGATGACGGAGCGCCACGCGCCCGAAATGACCGGCGTTCTGGCCAAGGCCGCCTCCGGGGCGCTCGAACATGTGCCGATCGCGCCGGTGGTCAATCTGGCGCGCGCGCTGCGCGAGCTCAAAGGTCTCGGCTATCTCTGCGTCGGGCTCGATTCGGAGGGCGCCGCCGATTTGCAGGAGGTCGGCTTAAGCGCGCCGGTCGCGCTCGTGCTCGGCGGCGAGGGCAAGGGGCTGCGCCGGCTGACGCGCGAGACCTGCGACGTCGTCGCCCGCCTCGACATGCCGGGGCCGATCAAGAGCCTCAACGTCTCGAACGCCGGCGCGGTGGCGCTCGCCCTCGTCTCCCGGCGCCTGCGCGGCTGAGGCTTCGGGCATGGCTTCTGGCAAAGGACCGCGCCAGCGTCCGTAGCGCCAGGGCCGCCACGCCGCGCCCGCCGGACGCTCGGCAGGGACGGGATCGAAGCCATGTGTGCCCCAGGGCTGGCAGCGGCAGAGCCGCGCCGCGCCCATCCACCCGCCGGCCCAGAGCCCGTGCCGCCCGATCGCCTCGCTCATATAGGCCGAGCAGGTCGGCAGATGGCGGCATTGCGCGCCGACGAGCGACGAAAAAGTGAGCTGATAGGCCCTGATCGCGCCGATCGCCGTCGCGCGCAAAGCCCGGCTTAACCATGTCATGGCAGTCTTGGCTCCGACGGCGCGCGAAGAAGCCGCCGCTGTGTCTCCCATACACTATCTCGCCCCATTGACCCGCCGCATAGTGCGTCGATTCCATGCGGTCAAACGGATCGGCCCTCGTGTCTTCTTTCAAATCAGCTCTTTTCGCCGGCTGCGCCCTCTTCGGCGCGTTGTCGAGCACGGCCTTCGCAGCCGATCCAGCGCCCGCCGCCCCTGTCCAGACGGGATGGATCCTGACCCTCGGCCTCGGCCCGCAGGTGCAGACGAGCTTTCCCGGCGCGCGTTCCGTGACGGTCTGGCCGACGGGCGCCGTCGGCCTGCGCCGCCCCGGCGAGCCCGTGGCCTTTTCGTCGCCGGACGACGGCATGAGCGTCACGCTCCTTGACCTCGGCTGGCTGCGCGCCGGCCCCGCCGCCCGCGTGATCTCGCAGCGCGGCCTCAGCGGCGGCAACGGCGCCTTCTACGGCCTGCCGGACGTCGGGACTTCGGTCGAACTCGGCGCCTTCGTCGAACTCTGGTACGCCGACATGCTGCGCCTGCGCGGCGAGGCGCGGCAGGCGGTGAGCGGCCATGACGGCTTCGACGCCAACATCTCGATCGACGGCGTCTATCGCACCGGCCCCTTCACCTTCGCCCTCGGCCCGCGCCTCCAGTTCGGCAACTCGACCTACATGAACGCCTATTTCTCGGTGACGCCCGAGCAGGCCGCGCTCAACGGCAAGGTCACGCCCTATACGGCCTCGGGCGGCCTCGGCTCGGTCGGCGTCGGCGGCTCCGTCAAATATGACTATGACAAGGACTGGAGCCTGACCGTGTTCGGGGCCTACAACCGGCTCGTGTCCCAGGCCGCGGCGAGCCCGGTGCCCAACAATCTCGGGTCGCTGAACCAGTTCACCGCCGGCGCCATCCTGTCGCGCGCCTTCTACCTTGAAAGCATTCCCTTCCTGAACTGACGCGCCCGTCCAGCTCCAAAAGCCCCGGCGGCGCGGTCGGACCGGCTCAGCCGGTCCGCTTCGCCCCGTCCCCATCTCCGGCCGCAGCGATCTGGTTGACGCAGTCGAGCGTCGCCTCAAATGTCAGCAGGGTGGAGGCGTGCCGCGCCTTATAGTCGCGCACCGGCTCAAGCGTCCCGACCTCGGCCCATTTGCCCTGCGGCGGCGCCCCGTTTTCCTTCAGCATGGCGCGCACTTCGTCGCGCAGGGTCCTGATCTCCTGCGCCGTCGCGCCGATGACATTGCGCGCCATGATCGAGGCCGCGGCCTGGCCGAGCGCGCAGGCCTTCACGTCATGCGCGAAATCCACGATCTTTCCGTCGGCCATGACGAGATCGACGATGATCGTCGAGCCGCAGAGCCTCGAATGGGCCTTGGCGGTCGCGTCCGGCCGCTCAAGGCGCCCGAGCCGCGGGATATTCGCCGCAAGCTCGAGGATTCTGGCGTTGTAGATGTCGTTGATCATGAGCTGGGCGGCCGGGCGAAAGCTTCGGGATGACGGCGAACACATTCTACTATATAGGTGTCGGTCAGCGTAGCGGCGAGAAATCCGCCTTGCTCTCCGCGCCGATCGGCCCCGCCACTTCGGCGCCTCTGCTTTCAGCAGCATCTGCTTCTGACCGCGGACACAACGGCTCTTCCTTTGGGATTAGCCGCCGATCACTGATGTTTTTGGAGGCGCCACTGATGGATGCCGTGGTTAAGTCCTTGATTGAACGCAAAGAGCACCCGCGCGACATATCCGCGCGGGAGCCGAGGCCGACCCGACAGGAAGCGGAGGCCGCAGTGCGCGTGCTGCTGCGCTGGGCCGGCGACGATCCCGACCGCGAAGGCCTCGTCGACACGCCGGCGCGCGTGGTCAAGGCCTATGACGAGCTCTTTTCGGGCTATCACGAGAACGCGACCGACGTGCTTTCGCGCGTCTTCGAGGAAGTCCACGGCTACGACGACCTCGTTCTCGTGCGCGACATCCCGTTCTTCTCGCATTGCGAGCACCATGTGGTGCCCTTTGTCGGCGTCGCCCATATCGCCTACTATCCCTCCGAAGACGGCGTGGTCGGCCTGTCCAAGCTCGCCCGCCTCGTCGACGTGTTCGCGCGGCGGCTGCAGACGCAGGAGGCGCTGACCGCGCAGATCGTCGGCGCGATCGACCTGCATCTTCGCCCGCGCGGCTGCGCCCTGATGATCGAGGCCGAGCATATGTGCATGTCGATGCGCGGCGTGCGCAAGCAGGGCGCGCAGACCGTGACGACGCAGTTCACTGGCGTGTTCCGCGACGACCCCGCCGAGCAGGTGCGCTTCTTCACGCTTCTGCGCCACGGCAAATAGCCCCTCCCCTCCAGCACGACGAGCAGAAACGCGCATGTCCGCGCCAGACTCCGTCTCGCCCGACGCGAAAAAAGAGCTTGAGGAAGGCGAGAGCTTCACGCCCCGCTTTGGCGCGGACGGGCTCATCGCCTGCGTGGCCCGCGCCGCTGAAGACGGCGAGATCCTCATGGTCGCTCACATGAACGAAGAGGCGCTGCGCCTGACGCTCGAAACCGGCGAGGCGCATTACTGGTCGCGCTCGCGCCAGGCGCTGTGGCGCAAGGGCGCGACCTCGGGCCAGCTCCAGACGGTCCGCGACATCCGCGTCGACTGCGACCAGGACGTGCTGCTCATCACCGTCGAGGCCGGCGGCGACGGCGGCGCCTGCCACACCGGCCGGCGCTCCTGCTTCTACCGCCGCCTCATCATGACGGATCGCGGCGCGAAGCTCGTCTTCGACGCCTGACGCGCACGCGCTCCGCCCTTGCGGGCGCTCCGTCCGCGGGCCATGCTTTGGACTCTGTCTTTCAAGGATCGCGCTGCGGCTTCCCGGAGGGCGCCATGCGGAAAGTCCATCTGGCCTATCTTCTGCTCGCCTTGGTCGTCGCGCTGCTCCTTCTCGCGCAGACGGGTTATCTGCCCCTCTGACCGGCGACGCCGCCCGACGCCTTGTCAACAGGAGCGTTTTTCATCAGCCGGGCGGCGGCGTCGGGGCGCACGCCGCCATGAGGCGACGCTTCTTTGTCGCGTCATTGAACCGAGATAGCTCTGAAAGCGTCAATCTTTCAGGCGCAACATCCTGACAGGACGACGCGGGAGGAGCGGCGTGAACGAAGCCTCCAGTAGCTTTCCGCCGCCCCGCCTCGGCCGGAGCCGTCGGGGCCTGCGCATTGGACTTGCGCTCGGCGCAGGCGCGGCGCGCGGCTGGGCGCATATCGGCGTGCTGCTCGAACTCGCCGACCATGGCGTCGCGCCCGACGTCGTGGCCGGCACCTCCATCGGCGCCGTCGTCGGCGGATGTTATGCGGCGGGCAAGCTTGACGAGGTCGAGGCGTTCGCCCGGGGGCTGTCCAAGAAGAGCGTGTTCGGCCTGCTCGACGTGAGTTTCTCGGGCGTCGGCCTGCTCAGCGGCGCGCGCCTGCGGCGCCGGCTCGACCAGTCCATCGCCGGGCGCAGGCTTGAGGAGCTCGACAAGCCCTTCGCCGCCGTCGCGACCGAATGCGGCACCGGGCATGAGATCTGGCTGACGCGCGGCGACGCGGTCGAGGCGATCTGCGCCTCCTACGCCCTGCCCGGCATTTTCGAGCCGATGCAGATCAACGGGCGCTGGCTGTTCGACGGCGCGCTCGTCAATCCCGTGCCGGTCACCGTGTGCCGCGCGCTCGGCGCGGACATTGTGCTCGCGGTCAATCTTGTCGGCGATTACGGATTCCGCGGCACGGTCATCAACGACCAGCTTTCGCTTGAGCCGTCGCTCGACCGGCTGGCGGCGGCGATCGAGGCCGAAACGCCGAAAGGCGGCCTGCTCGGCGCGCTGCGGCGCGAGCAGCGCCGCCATTTCGGCAAGCGCGCGGACGGGGCGCCCGGCATGGGCAGCGCGATGATGGACGCCTTCAACATCGCCCAGAGCCGCATCTCGCGCTCCCGCCTCGCGGGAGATCCGCCGGACGTGCTGATCACGGCGAAGGTCGCGCGCGTCGGCCTGTTCGACTTTCATCGCGCAGGCGAGCTGATCGACGTCGGCCGCGAGGCGGCGCGGCGCGCCATTCCGGAGATCGCGGACTATATCGCGCTCGCGCCGCGCGCCCAGGACGCGCCGCCGGATCCGTCGGCGCCGGACGGCGGGCCGGCCTGAACGCGCCGCGCCAGGCGGCCCCGACGCAGGGTCAGGGCCACGCGCGCGTCTCAGGCGCTGGCGATATATTCCTTCATCGCCTCATGCTGCTGCTGCATCTCCTCAAGCCGCGACTTCACAAGGTCGCCGATCGAGACAAGTCCGGCGAGCTTGCCGTCCTTGACCACGGGAAGATGGCGGAAGCGCTTGCTGGTCATCCGCTCCATGGCCGAACTGACGCATTCCGACTCGTCCGTGGTGACGACCCGCGCCGTCATATATTTCGAGGCGGACTCGCCGAGCGCGCCGGCGCCTTCGCGGCCGATCGCGCGGACGATGTCACGTTCAGACAAAATGCCGACGACCGCGCCGTCCGCGTCGGTCACGACGACGGCGCCGATGTTCTGGGCGGCGAGAAGCTGCAGCACCTCCGCGATCGTGCGCTCAGGCTGCGTCGTGCTCACGTTCCGCCCTTTTTCCGCAAGAATGCGAGCGATGGTCGACATCTATTCCTCTCCTTCGTCGTCTTGTTTGGTCCGCGCTCTGCGGCGCGGCGTCTCGTCGCAGGATGCACGCCTTGGGCGGCCGGCGCAACAAGACTGTCCACGCGTCAAACGGCGCGGCCGCCAAGGGTTCGACGGAGAGGTCCGGCCTGCCTGGGCCGCGAGGCCCCTAGAAGCGCGGCTCCGCCAGCGCGGCGGCGTGCGTCTCGGGCCTGACCGGGGAAAACAGGCCGTCGCGCTCGTCGAGGGCGAGAAGCTTGCCGTCGGAGATCCCGAAATAAGCGCCGTGGAGCGTCAAAATGCCGCGCCGCTCCAGATTCGCCACCGACGGAAAGGTGCGCAGATTGGCGAGCCCCTGAATGATCGAGGCGAAGGCGAGTCGTTCTGAATAGAGCGCGGCCGGCTCCGTCGGCGCTCCGATCCGCTCGGCGGCGGGCGCGATCAGGCTGATCCATTTGCCGATGAAGTCGCCGACCGAGAGCGGCTTCTGATAGGGGTCGAGCTCCGCGTCGACGAAGGCGCGCACGCCGCCGCAGCTCGCATGGCCGAGCACCACGATATGCGCGACGCGCAGCGCCAGCACGGCGTATTCGACGGCGGCCGAGGTGCCGTGCAGATCGTCGTTCGGCCCATAGGGGGGGATCAGATTGGCGACGTTGCGCACGACGAACAGCTCGCCCGGCGCGGCGTCGAAGATGACCTCCGGCGACACGCGCGAATCGCAGCAGCCGATCAGCAGGATGCGCGGATTCTGGCCTTCCGACCCGAGCTTCTGGAACCGTTCCTGCTCGCGCGCGAAATGCCCCCCGAGGAAGGATTCATAGCCGGCGACGAGACGGCCCGGCAAAAGCTCCGCCCGCGTTTCTTCGCCGTCTGATTTCGTCATCGCTCCCGTCTCCTTCGTCGTTCCTCCCCCAAATGGTATAGAATGGCCGGCGCGGCGCCAAGGCGAGCCTTTTCGGTCGCGTCCGCAGCCGGGGCGTGGCATTGGTCATCGCAGCCCGTCCCGAAACCCGCCGACCATGACTTTCGCTCCCGATCCGCGCGAGTCGCGCGCCGAACAGCGCCTGTTGCGCCTCTCGATCCATGTCACCCTCGCGACCGGCCTCGTCGGCGCGGCCATGGGCCTTTGCCTCGGCTCGCGTTCAGTGCTGTTTGACGGCGTCTATTCGCTCGTCGACGTCGCCATGACCGGACTCGCGCTCATCGTCTCGAAACTGCTCGCGACAGAGGGAAGCCGCCGCTTCCAGTTCGGCTACTGGCATTTCGAGCCCATGGTCGCCGCCTTCAACGGGACCATTCTCACCCTGTCCTGCCTTTACGCCCTGCTCGACGCCGTCAGCCTGCTGCTCGACGGCGGCAACCGCATCGAATTCGGCGCAGCCTCGGCCTACGCCGGCGTTTCCGCGCTCGTCTGCCTCGCCATGGCCTGGCGCGTCGCCCGCGGCGCGCGCGAGCTCGACTCCGACCTGCTGCGCGTCGACGCCCGCGCCTTTCTCGTGGGCGGCCTCGTCAGCCTCGCCCTGCTCGCGAGCTTCATGATCGGCCTCGCGCTCGAAAAGGCGGGGCGCGGCGATCTCGCGCCCTATGTCGACCCACTCGTGCTCGCGGCGATCATTCTGGCGGTCGCGCCCCTGCCCGTGCTGACGGTCGTGCGCGGGCTGCGGGAGGTGTTTCTCGTCGCGCCGCGCGCGCTCGACGCGCGGGTGCGCGCGACGATGGAGGCCGCGCGCGCCCGACATGGCTTTCTTGGCTTCACGAGCTATGTCGCCAAGATCGGACGGGCGCGCTTCATCGACGCCTATTTCCTGTTGCCGCCCGACTACCCGCCAGCGACGGTCGGCGCCTTTGACGCGATCCGCGACGAAATCGCGCGCGATCTCGGCGCCGCGGAGACTCAGCTCTGGCTCAATGTCAGCTTCACGGCTGACGCGAAATGGACCTGAGTCTCGAATCTGCGCCAAGCCGATTGAATCGCCCTGACCGGACAGAGTCGACGCGTTGGCTCCAGCGCGATCTTCAGTCGGCCGAACGACCCATTTCGGTCCAAGACCGCGTCTCCCCTCCGCTTCGCGGCGCCCGGCTGAGGTGGCGAAGCGGCCCGCCCCCCGTCGCCGCCGCACCCGCGGAACTCTGCGATCCTGCACGATCCGGGCGGACGTCTTGCGCCCCTGAACCTCTCCCGCCCTCTTACGCCTGTGCGAAATCCCGGGTCTTTTCAGGCGGGCGCTCAACCTTCCAGCGCCTCGCGACGGATTTCAAGCTCGAGCCATTTGTCCTCGGCGTCCGCGAGCTCCGCTTCGGCCTTGGCGAAGGCCTGCGACGCCCTGGCGAATCGCTCGGGATTTTTGGCGTAAAGCTCGGGATCGTCGAGCAGCGCCTTGAGCTTTGAAAGATCTGCGCGCAGCGCCTCCATCCGCGTCGGCAGGGTTTCGAGCGCGTGTTTCTCCTTGAAGCTGAGGCGGACTTTCGCCTGCGTCTTCTCGTTTCGCGCGGCCGCCGGCTTTTCGGCCTTTTCACCGGCCGCGGCCTTTTCCGCCGCGCCCGTGCCCGGCGCGCCCATGCCATGCGCGCCCATGCCTTGCGCGCCCAAAACGGGCGCGCCGACTCCGGCGCCGCGCTGCGCGACCATGTCGCCATAGCCGCCGGCGTATTCCTGCCAGCGCCCGCGCCCCTCGGACATCACGACGGAGGTCGCGACGCGGTCGAGGAAATCGCGGTCGTGGCTGACGACGATCAGCGTGCCCGGATAATCGGCCAGCATCTCCTGCAGGAGATCGAGCGTCTCAAGGTCGAGGTCGTTCGTCGGCTCGTCGAGCACCAGCAGGTTCGACGGCCGCGCGAGGGCGCGCGCGAGCATCAGGCGCCCGCGCTCGCCGCCCGAAAGCCTGCCGATCGGGGTTCGCGCCTGCTCAGGGCCGAACAGGAAGTCTTTCATGTAGCCGACGACATGCTTGCGCTCGCCGTTGATTTCGACGAAATCGCTTCCTCCTCCGGTCAGGGCGTCCTTGAGCAGAGTGTCGGGCTGCAGGCTTGCGCGGCCCTGATCGAGCGTCGCCATGTCGACATTGGCGCCGATGCGGGCGTACCCTGAGTCCGGCTCGACCGATCCGGTCAGCAGGCCGATCAGCGTCGATTTGCCGGCGCCGTTCGGCCCGACCACGCCGAGCCGGTCGCCGCGCAGCACGCGCGTCGAGAAATTGGCCACGATCGGGCGCCCGTCATAGGATTTCGTCAGCGCTTCGGCCTCGACCACGAGCTTGCCCGAGACTTTTCCCTCGGAGGCCATGAGCCTGACCGCGCCGGGGCCGCCCTGACGGCGGCGCTTTTCGAGGCGCAGGCCTTCAAGGTCGGCGAGGCGTTTCTGATTGCGCTTGCGCCGCGCCGTGACGCCGTAGCGCAGCCAGTGCTCTTCGGCGACGATCTTGCGGTCCGCCTTGTGGCGCTGCGTTTCTTCTTCTTCGAGCAGCTGGTCGCGCCAGGCCTCGAAAGCGCCAAACCCCTGCCCCAGCGCGCGCGTGCGGCCGCGGTCGAGCCAGACGACGCCGCGCGAGAGATTTTGCAAAAAACGTCGGTCATGGCTGATGAGCACGAGCGCCGAGCGCAGGCTCTTCAGCTCCGATTCGAGCCACTCGATGGCCGGCAGGTCGAGATGGTTGGTGGGCTCGTCGAGAAGAAGGATGTCGGGCTCGGGGGCGAGCGCTCGCGCCAGCGCCGCGCGCCGCGCCTCGCCGCCCGACAGTTGCGCGGGCGGCTCCCCGCCCGTCAGGCCGAGGTCTTCGAGAAGGCGGCGCGCCCGATGCGGATCGCCGAGCGGGCCGAGCCCCGCCTCGACATAGGCGCCGACCGTCGCGAAGGCTGAAAGGTCGGGCTCCTGCGGCAGATAGCGCACGTCGGCGTCAGGCTGCAGGAAGCGCGTCCCGCCGTCCCTCTCGACAAGGCCGGCGGCGATCTTGAGGAGCGTGGATTTGCCGGAGCCGTTGCGTCCGACGAGGCAGAGCCTGTCGCCGGGGCTGACCGAAAGCTCGGCGCTTTCAAGGAGCGGACGCCCGCCGAAGCTGAGGCTGACGTCCTGGAGCAGAAGAAGAGGTGGAGCCATGAGGCCGATCGCATATCGCGTCGGCCTCATGTCGGAAAGCAAAAACGGCGGCGGGCGAAAGCGGCGGACGGCAGGACCGACGAAAAGCGGCGCCGCGCGGCGCGAGGCGTCAGATCTTGAGCGCGATCTTCAGCTCGACGAGCTGGTCGCGCCGCTCGCTCGCGGCCTGGCGCGCGCTTTCGGCGGTCGCGTCGGCGATGTCGTCCTCGGCGTCCTTGATGTCCTGGTCGAGCTTGGCCGCGTCGAGCTCGTCGAGCGGCACGGCGCGCTCGGCGAGAATGGTCAGGCCCGCCGGCGAGACGTCGGCGAAGCCGCCGCGCACGAAATAACGCTGGCGTCCGGCGGCGCCGGCGCCGATGTCCACGACGCCCGGGCGCAGCGTGGTCATGAAGGGCGCATGATCCTTCAGGACCGTGAACTGGCCCTCGGAGCCCGGGACGACGACGGACTCGACGTCGCCCGCGAAAACGTGCCGCTCCGGCGACACAAGCTCGAAATGGAACTCAGGCATGGCCCGTCCTCAAAATTTTCGCGCAGCCGATCGTCGCAAACGCGCCGCGAGACGCGCGGCGGCGTCATGTGAACAGCCGGCGCGAGACGCGCCGGCCGCGAAACGCGGCGCGGACGAGCCGCGCCGGGGCGTCCCGCTCAGGCCGCTTCGGCGGCGAGGCGCTGCGACTTCTCGACCGCCTCTTCGATGGAGCCGACCATGTAGAAGGCCGCTTCCGGCAGATGGTCGTATTTGCCCTCGACGAGCCCCTTGAAGCCCTTGATCGTGTCGGCGAGCGCGACGAGCTTGCCGGGCGAGCCGGTGAACACCTCGGCGACGTGGAAGGGCTGCGACAGGAAACGCTCGATCTTGCGGGCGCGGGCGACCGTGAGCTTGTCCTCTTCGGACAGTTCGTCCATGCCAAGAATGGCGATGATGTCCTGCAGGCCCTTGTAGCGCTGCAGCGTCTGCTGCACCTGACGGGCGACGGCGTAATGCTCCTCGCCGACGATCATCGGCGACAGCATGCGCGAGGTCGAGTCGAGCGGATCGACCGCCGGATAGATGCCCTTCTCGGCGATCGAGCGCGACAGCACGGTCGTGGCGTCGAGATGGGCGAAGGAGGTGGCCGGCGCCGGGTCGGTCAGATCGTCGGCGGGCACATAAATGGCCTGCACCGAGGTGATCGAGCCCTTGGTGGTGGTGGTGATGCGCTCCTGCAGCGCGCCCATGTCGGTCGCGAGCGTCGGCTGATAGCCCACCGCCGAGGGAATGCGGCCGAGCAGCGCGGACATCTCGGAGCCCGCCTGGGTGAAGCGGAAGATGTTGTCGACGAAGAACAGCACGTCCTGGCCCTGGTCGCGGAAGTTCTCGGCGATGGTGAGGCCGGTCAGCGCGACGCGAGCGCGGGCGCCCGGGGGCTCGGACATCTGGCCGTAGACCAGCGCGCATTTCGAGCCTTCGGCCGAGCCGCCATGCTCGCGCGGGTCCATGTTCACCTTGGACTCGATCATCTCATAGTAGAGATCATTGCCCTCGCGGGTGCGCTCGCCGACGCCGGCGAAGACGGAATAGCCGCCGTGCGCCTTGGCGACGTTGTTGATGAGCTCCATGATGAGCACGGTCTTGCCGACGCCCGCGCCGCCGAACAGGCCGATCTTGCCGCCCTTGGCGTAGGGCGCGAGCAGGTCGACGACCTTGATGCCGGTGACGAGGATCTGCGCCTCGGTCGACTGCTCGGCGTAGGAAGGCGCGAGCTGGTGGATGGCGCGATAGGTGTCGGCCTTGATCGGGCCGGCCTCGTCGACGGCCTCGCCGATGACGTTGATGATGCGTCCGAGCGTGCCTTCCCCGACCGGCACGCTGATCGGCGCGCCGGTGTCGCGCACCGGCTGGCCGCGCGTCAGGCCTTCCGAGACGTCCATGGCGAGGCAACGCACGGAGTTCTCGCCAAGGTGCTGGGCGACCTCGAGGACGAGGCGCTGGCCGCCGTTCTCGGTTTCGAGGGCGTTGAGGATCTCGGGCAGATGACCGTCGAACTTGACGTCGACGACGGCGCCGATGACCTGCGTGATGTAGCCGGTCGACGAATTGGGGGAGGCGTCAGTCATGGTTCGTCCCTTCAAATCTCTGCTCAGAGCGCCTCGGCGCCGGAGATGATCTCGATCAGCTCCTTGGTGATCATGGCCTGGCGCGAGCGGTTGTATTGCATCGTCTGCTTCTTGATCATCTCGCCGGCGTTGCGCGAGGCGCTGTCCATCGCGCTCATGCGCGCGCCCTGTTCGGAGGCGGCGTTTTCGAGAAGCGCGCGGAGCACCTGGATCGACACGTTGCGCGGCAGGAGAGTCGCGAGGATCTGCTCCTCGTCGGGCTCATATTCATAAACCGCCTGCGGCGCCGCTTCGGCGCCGGAGCCGGCGGGGATGCTCATCGGCACGAGCCGCAGCGCGGTGGGGATCTGCTGGATCACGCTGCGGAAGCGCGAATAGAACAGGGTGCAGACGTCATAGTCGCCCGCGTCATACATCGCGAGGATCTTGCGGCCGATGGCGTCGGCGTTCTCGAAGCCGATCTGGCGCACGCCGCGCAGGTCGATGAATTCGATGATCTCTTTCTCGAACTGGCGGCGAAGGATGTCGTAGCCCTTCTTGCCGACGCAGATCATCTTGACGGTCTTGCCCTGCGCGAGCAGCGCCGTGGCGTGATCGCGGGCGAGGCGCGCGATCGAGGAGTTGAAGCCGCCGCACAGGCCGCGCTCGGCCGTGCAGACGATCAGCAGATGAACGGCGTCGGTCCCGCGTCCGGTCAGGAGACCGGGCGCCGTGGAGCTCGGGCCGATCGAGGCGGCGAGCGAGGCGAGCACCTGCTCCATGCGCTCGGCGTAGGGCCGCGCCGCTTCGGCGGCGTTCTGCGCGCGCCGCAGCTTCGCCGCGGCCACCATCTGCATGGCCTTGGTTATCTTCTGCGTCGCCTTCACGGAGGCGATCCGGTTGCGCAGGTCCTTTAACGAGGGCATGGCGTGTCCGCTTGGCTAGATTCGGTTGCTCTCAGACGGCGAAAGCGAAGAGCCTCAAGCGAAGTTCTTGGCGTAGCCCTCGACGATCCCCTTCAGCTGCTGCTGCGAGGCGTCGGAGAGATCCTTCGAGCTGCGGATCGCCTCGAGCAGGTCGGCGTGGCTGGTGCGCAGGAGCGCGAGCAGGCCGTCCTCGAAGGCGCGGACGCGGTTCACCGGAATGGCGTCGAGATAGCCGTTGACGCCGGCGTAGATCACCGCGACCTGCTCCTCCATCTTGAGGGGCGAGAACTGCGGCTGCTTCAGCAGCTCGGTGAGGCGCGAGCCGCGCGCCAGCAGGCGCTGGGTGGTCACGTCGAGATCCGAGCCGAACTGGGCGAAGGCGGCCATCTCGCGATACTGGGCGAGCTCGCCCTTGATCTTGCCGGCGACCTTCTTCATCGCCTTGGTCTGCGCGGCCGAGCCGACGCGCGACACCGAGAGGCCGACGTTCACGGCCGGGCGGATGCCCTGGTAGAACAGGTCGGTCTCAAGGAAGATCTGGCCGTCGGTGATCGAGATGACGTTGGTCGGGATATAGGCCGACACGTCGTTGGCCTGGGTCTCGATGACCGGCAGGGCGGTCAGCGAGCCGGCGCCGTTGGCGTCGCGCAGCTTGGCGGCGCGCTCGAGCAGGCGGGAGTGGAGGTAGAACACATCGCCGGGATAGGCTTCGCGGCCCGGCGGGCGGCGCAGCAGAAGCGACATCTGGCGATAGGCGACGGCCTGCTTGGAGAGATCGTCATAGACGATCAGCGCGTGCATGGCGTTGTCGCGGAAATACTCGCCCATGGCGCAGCCCGCGAAGGGCGCGAGGAACTGCATCGGCGCCGGGTCCGAGGCGGTGGCGGCGACGACGATCGAATATTCGAGCGCGCCGTTCTCCTCGAGCGCCTTCACGAACTGGGCGACGGTGGAGCGCTTCTGGCCGACGGCGACATAGACGCAATAGAGCTTGACGCTCTCGTCATTGCCGGCGTTGAGCGGCTTCTGGTTCAAGATGGCGTCGAGCGCGACCGCCGTCTTGCCGGTCTGGCGGTCGCCGATGATGAGTTCGCGCTGGCCGCGGCCGATCGGGATCAGCGCGTCGATGGCCTTGAGGCCGGTGGCCATCGGCTCATGCACGGACTTGCGCGGGATGATGCCGGGCGCCTTGACGTCGACGCGGGCGCGCTTCTCGTAGACGATCGGGCCCTTGCCGTCGATCGGATTGCCGAGCGCGTCGACGACGCGGCCGAGCAGGCCCTTGCCGACCGGCACGTCGACGATGGCGCCGGTGCGCTTGACGGTCTGGCCTTCCTTGATGTCGCGGTCGGAGCCGAAGATGACGACGCCGACGTTGTCGACCTCGAGGTTCAGCGCCATGCCGCGCACGCCGTTCTCGAACTCGACCATTTCGCCGGCCTCGACCTTGTCGAGGCCGTAGACGCGGGCGATGCCGTCGCCGACCGAAAGGACCTGCCCGACCTCGGTCACCGAGGCTTCGGCGCCGAAGTTGGCGATCTCATTCTTGAGGATCTGCGAAATTTCTGCGGCGCGGATGTCCATCAGCCGACCTCTTTCATGCGTGCGCGGAGCGAATTGAGTTTGGTCTTGAGCGAGCTGTCGACCATGCGGGAGCCGATCTGGACGATCATGCCGCCGATCAGCGAGGGATCGACCTTGACGTCGACCGCGACCCTCGAGCCGCCGGCGATTTCGACCAGGGCGGCCTTCAGGGCCTCGACATGCTCGTCCTTGAGCGATTCGGCGACCGTCACCGCGGCGCGCGAAAGGCCGACGGCGTGGTCGTGAAGAATGTTGAAGTCGCGGATCATGTCGCGCACGGCGAACAGCCGGCGCTTGGCGGCGACGAGCTTCAGGAACTGCGCGGTGGTGGTGCCGGAGAGTCCGGCGCGGCCCAGCAGCGCGTCGAGCGCCTTGACCTGCTGCTCCGCCGAGAAGACCGGGCTGCGGACGAAATTGCGAAGGTCTTCGCTTTCGTCGAGCATCGCCGCGAAGGTCGCGAGATCCGCCGCGACGCCTTCGACGGCGCCCCTTTCTTCGGCGAGGGCGAACAGCGCCTGGGCGTAGCGCCCGGCCATTCCTGAAACGAGAGTTTCCTGCTTCGCCAAGGGGAGGCCCCAATGTTCGATCGCTCCGCCTCCCGCGCGTCTTGCGGGAGCGGGCCCCGGGCGCGACGCGCAGGGCCGGACTGGAGACGTAAGATGGAGACGGAAGGGCGCAGAAGGGAGACGGCCGCGCCCTGACGGCGAAGGGGTTGCTATCATAGGATATTTTATGGCGCAACCCTGGCCGCACAGATGCGTGAAGATGCGCGGCGAAACAACGCAAGATTTCTCTTAATCAATTGAAATAACGTCATATACGGCGACGCCGCGGCGGCCGTCGCGGCGTCCGCGAAAGCTTTTCAAGGCGCCCTGCGAACAGGCAGCGCGTTGATTTCCCCGCCCTTTTCTTGAGCGTGGCCGTAATGCGGGCGACGCAAAAACTTCACCCGCCGTTTTCTGCGCCGGCGGACCCGTCGTCCGCGCCTGGCGCCTCCCCTGCGCGGGGCCCCACAGCGCCCGCCCGGCCCCGGCTCGCGGCGCCCCGCCCGCGCCGCCGCGGCGACGCTCCACAGCGCGCGCAGGCCCGCGGCCTCGGCGAGCCTCGGCTCAAGCCGGGCGCGGCGCACCGCCTCAGCCAGAATCTCCACGGCCCGCGCCAGCCGCTCGGCGCTCCAGGCGTCGAGCTGGCGCTCGCGCTCGCGGGCTCCGCCGAAGCCGCCGCCATGGCCCCCGCCGGCGTCGCGGTCGAGCCTTGCGCGGCGCAGGCCGAGCGCATGGCGCAGCGCCGCGCCAAGAAGCTGGTTGACGTCCCCGCCCTGCGCGAACAGCCGCCGCGCCCCGGCGTCGAGCGCCGCGTAATCGCCGCGGAAGGCGCCGTCGACGGCGTGGTCGAGCAGCAGGCTCGACGCGTCGGCGACGACCGCCTCCACATGCTCGACCCCGATCTCGGGCGCGCCGCGGGCGTAGAGCAGGAGCTTTTCGATCTCGCCGCGCGTCGACAGGCGGTCTTCTCCGAGAAGCGAGCCGAGCAGCGCCCTGGCGTCGGGCGCGATTCTGAAGCCCGCCCGCGCCGCCTCGCGTTCGACCAGGGCCTCGATCTCGGCCGGCCCGTCCTGCGCGCAGGCGACGGCGAGCGCGCGTTTTTCGCGTTCGCACAGCTTGCGCAGCGCCGAATCGGGCTTCAGCGCGCCGGCCGAAATCACCACCGTCGCGGCCTCGGGCGGCGCGGCGAACAGCGGCTCGAGCGCCGGGACGAAGGTCTTGCCCTGCGCCTCGATCCAGACGGCGCGCCGCCCGCCGAACAGGCCGATGGTGTTCGCCTCGTCGGCGAGGCGCAGCGGGTCGGCGGCGAGATCGTCGCCGCCAAGGCGCAGGAGCTGGAACGGGTCTCTCGGGTCGTCGACCGCTTTTTCGACGACGGCGCGGGCGCGCTCGCTGACGAGGCCCGCGTCCTGCCCGTGGAAGAGGTAGAGAAAGACATGCGCCGCCGGCCGCGCGAGCAGCTGGTCGGCCTCATGGCTCCTGACGGCGACCATGCGCTGCGCGTCAGCCCTTGCCGGCGAAGGCTGCGGCGATGTTGGCGCGGATCTGCTGGCCGAGCAGGCGCGCGTTGCGGATCTCGGCGTCGCGCGAGGCGCGCATGTTGGCGTAGCGCTGCGAGAAGCGGTCGTAGCTCGACTGCGCGCGCACCAGCCCCTTGGCCACCGGATCGCCGCCGCCGACCGGAACGAGCGTATATTCGGCGACCGCCGCGAGCGTGCCGGAGCTTGGATAGCCGGTCACCGTGTCGACCAGCGGCGACTGCAGATATTCCTGCAGGCCGATATAAAGCGTGTAGCGCGCCGCCTGCGGCGTCCCCGAGCCGTTGAAGCCGAAGCGCAGCTCGTTTTCGAGGTAATGGCCCTCGCGGCCGGAGATCGGCATGACGTGGATCGCGGCGAGGTCGCCCGCGAGCGCGCCGCCCGCGACCTGCGGGCCATAGAGCGGCTGGAAGCAGCCCGCGAGCGCGAGAGACAGCGCGAGCGCGGCGGCGGCGAAGGGAAGCCTCGGGCTAGGCGACGACATTCACGATCCTTTGCGGAACGATGATGATCTTCTTGACCGGGCGCCCTTCGAGCGCGCGCCGCACCGGCTC
>NZ_JBGAHM010000023.1:0-52813 GCF_044226135.1 Methylocella sp.
GGCGAAGACGGCGGTCAGCGCCCGCGCGCAGCGTCCCGTGTCGCGTCGATCCGGCATGAGGCGGCCCCTTTCGGAGCGTCAATCGCCGGAGCGTCCTTGAGTTCGGACGGTTAGCCCTGCGGAAACGCCGCGGCGATCGCGGCGGCGTTCGGCGCGACGAGCCCGCGCTCGGTGACGAGCGCCGTGACGAGCCGCGCCGGCGTGACGTCGAAGGCCGGGTTCAGCGCCGCGCTTCCCGCAGGCGTCAGGCGCACGCGCAAAACCTCGCCCGAGTCGGCGAGGCCGGCGACATGGGTGACCTCCTCCGGCGCGCGCGCCTCGATCGGAATGTCGCGCAGCCCGTCGAAAATCGAGAAATCGAACGAGGGCGAGGGCGCCGCCACATAGAAGGGCACGCCGACGTCGAAGGCCGCGAGCGCCTTGAGATAGGTGCCGATCTTGTTGCAGACGTCGCCCGCGGCGGTCACGCGGTCGGCGCCGACGATGACCAGATCGACCTCGCCCTGCTGCATCAGATGGCCGCCGGCGTTGTCGGCGACGACGGCGTGGGGCACGCCATGCCGGCCGAGCTCGAAGGCGGTGAGCGAGGCGCCCTGGTTGCGCGGGCGCGTCTCGTCCACATAGACGAACAGGTCGAGGCCGGCGTCATGGGCCTTGTAGATCGGCGCCGTCGCCGTGCCCCAGTCGACGGTCGCGAGCCGGCCGGCGTTGCAATGGGTGAGGATGTTCACGCGCCCGCCGCCCTTGCGCGCGGCGGCCGCTTTGACGAGCGCCAGGCCGTGGAGGCCGATCGCCTCGCACAGCGCGACGTCCTCGCGGGCGATCGCGCCGGCCTCGCGAAAAGCCGCCGCGAAGCGCGCCGGCGGCGGCAGCGGCGCGACCGCGCGCGTGACGCGATCGAGCGCCCAGCGCAAATTGACGGCGGTCGGCCGCGTGCCGAGCAGCCGCGCGAAGCCCGCCGCAAGCCCCGCGTCGGAGGCGTCGGCCTTCAGCGCGAAGGCGAGCCCGTAGGCGGCCATGACGCCGATCAGCGGCGCGCCGCGCACCTGCATGTCGGAGATGGCGCGCGCGGCCGCTTCGAGCGCGTCGACGCGCAGGATCTCGAAGCGGTGCGGCAGCTTCGTCTGGTCGATGATCTCGACCGCGGCGCCGTCCGGCGTCGCGCGGATGGTGGGGGTGGCGGGCTCGCCGTCGACGCGCATGGAGGTCCGGGGCTTCTCGTGCTCAGCAATTGCTGCAGATGCTGTTTTCGATCTTCTTGTCCTGTTTCTGGATCGATTTCTCAAGCGGCGTGACGCCGGAGGACTGCGGTTCGCCGGGTTTCGGCACGGTCTCGCCGGTCGGGGTCAGATAATCGCGGTTGAGCAGCCGGTCGTCCCCCGCCGGCGCGGCGGCGGGAGGCCCCGACTGGGCGCGGCAGGCGGAGGCGAAGGCCGGCGCGAGCGCCGCCGCGGCGAGAAGCAGGATGATGTGACGGCGCATGAAAGGTCTCCCTGCAGGCGCCGCGTCGACGCGGCGCGGATGATGTTCGGGCGAAACAAGACCCTGACCGGAAGCCCCCCGGCAGGCCGGCGCGCCCGGCGCCCAGATATCAGGTCGCGGCGGCCGGCGCCATGCGTTTCGTCAAGAATGGCGTTTTGTCAAAACAGGCGCCGGGCGGCGCCGGGACGTGCGCGAAACCCTTGCGCGGGCGTCACGCAAACGCGATTCGCGCCGTCAAAGTCTTAACGCTGATTTAAGGATACAGGTCCATTTCTGAAGACGAAATCCAACCTTTGGACGGGACATGACTCCTATCGACCATTCCGGCGAACCGGCCCTTCCGGCGCCGCTCGGCGAAGATCTGTCTGCGCCCGGGCGCGACGGGGCGGACGCGGACGCGCCCTCCGGCGCCGCGCCGGCGCGGACCGAGACGCCGGAGGGAAGCCTGCGCGCGACGCGCGAGGAGGCGGGCGCGGCCGACGTCGAGGCCCTGCTGCCGCTGTTTGCGAAGCGCGAGGAGGCGCGCCCCGACGACGAGGCGCGCGACGCGCGCCACCGGCGCTTCGCCGCGCTCGTCAATTATGGCGCGAGCGCGGGATTCGTGCTCGCCGTGCTGGGCTTCGCCTTCGCCGCCGGCACCTATTTCTTCGGCCCGGCGCAGGCGCCGGACCAGACGGCGGCCCAGGTCGCCGCGCGCGAGGCCGCCGATCTGCAACGCCGGTCGCAGGCCTCGACCGTGGCGCTGACGACCGAGGTCGGTGCGCTCAAGGCCAATGTGGAGGCGCTGCGCGCGACCCTCGCCCAGTCGCTCAAGGAGCAGTCGGCGCGGGACCAGAAGAGCCTCGACGGGATCAGGACCAGGGTCGACCAGGTCAAGTCCGAGACGGCGGCGAGCCTCGCCGAGCTTTCGGGCAAGGTCGAGAAGCTGCAGCGCGACCCGGCGCTGAAGCAGGTCGCCGAACGGCTCGAGCGCATCGAGAAGCAGACGGCGCTGCCGACGGGCTCGATCACGCCGATGGTCAAGGCGGCGACGGCCGAGCGCAGGGGGGCGGAGCCGAAGACGCAGGCGGCCGAGGCCGCGCGCCGCCCGCAGCTCATCACCAGCTGGGTGGTGCGCGAGGTCTATGACGGCGTCGCGCTCGTCGAGAACGCGCATGGCGCGATCGAGGTCGGGCCCGGCGACCGCATTCCGGGCGCGGGCACGGTGCGTTCGATCGAGCGCCGCGGCGGCGGCTGGATCGTCGTCACGACGCAGGGCGTGGTCGACTACGACCACAGCCTCGCCCGTTGAGGCGGCGTACATGCTGCGTTCAGGCTTAAGCCGCTAGCGTCGCGCCACGCTGTCTGGAGGGCGCTCGATGGTTCTGATTTCACGCCGCTTTCTTTCCGCCTGGGGGGCCGCCCTGTTCGCGCTCGGCGCGACGGTCGGCGCATCCGCCGCGGCCGACGCGGCCTATCCCTACGCGCCGCCGCCGGCCGGGGACGCGCCGGCCGCCGTAGCCCCGGGCGGGGCCTGGGACGACGCGCCGGCCGACGCGCAGGTCGAGCCGGTCTACTGGACCAGCCGCTGTTTCTGGGTGAACGGCCCGTGGGGCCCGCAGCGCCGCTGCCAGCGCGTATGGGTCGGGGGACGTCCGGGCTGGGGAGGACCGGGCTGGGGGCCGCGTCCCGGCTGGGGGCCGCCGCCGCCGCGTCCGGGCTGGGGCCCGCCGCCGCCCGGCCCGGGCTGGGGGCCGCCGCGTCCGGGCTATCGCCCGCCGCCGCCTCCGCCGCCCGGCGGCTGGCGCTATTGAGCCGGCGTCCCGATCCGGCCTGAGGCGACGCAAAAGGCGCGGCCGGCTCCGGCCGCGCCTTCCTGCAGGGCGGCTGGAGCGACGACGCCCTCCGCGCTTTCGCGCCGGGCTGCGCCTGCCCGGGGCGCGACAAAACGTCCGGTCCCATGTCTGCCGACGGGGCGCGCCGTCGCAGGCATGGCCAGGGCGCCGGCTTGTGATTGGTCGAACGCTTCTGTTTATAGCCTAATGCGCGGCGATTCTCGCCGGCGCAGACCGGCTCCGGGAGGTGTTCATGAAAAGGTTGTTGTTCGCCGTTTGCCTGTCGGCCGTCGCGGCCTCGGCGCTCGCCGCCGGCGCTGGCGATCCCAAGCCGGCCAAGTCGACCGACGGCGAATATTTCGACGCCAATGGCAATCCGACCTACAACATCGGCGCGGACGGGACGGTCGACTGGTACACTTTCATCGGCTACCGCATGTATGGCGCGAACTGTCTCCAGTGCCACGGGCCGGACGCGCTCGGCTCGAGCTACGCCCCCTCGCTCGTCAACTCCTTGAAAAACCTGTCGACGCAGGACGTGCAGGGCACGATCATCAACGGCAAGCGCGACGTCACCGCCTCGCAGGAGCTCGTCATGCCGAGCTTCGGCGAGAACAAGAACGTCATGTGCTACCTCGACCCCATTTATGTCTATCTGCGCGCCCGCTCCGACGGCGCGCTCGGGCGCGAGCGGCCGACGAAGCATGAGCCGCGCCCGG
Organism: Methylocella sp.; assembly: GCF_044226135.1. NCBI lineage: Bacteria > Pseudomonadati > Pseudomonadota > Alphaproteobacteria > Hyphomicrobiales > Beijerinckiaceae > Methylocella > Methylocella sp. The sequence continues at coordinate 4,016 of NZ_JBGAHM010000023.1, forward strand.
ACGACTGGCAGAAGACGGTCGACGGCTGCTTCGGCTGACGCGCCCGCCCCGTCACGACGGGGCGAGCGGCTCGACGTCGAGGCGATAGGCCTGCGCGGCGTGGATCAGGGCGTGCAGCAGGCTTCCCGCAAAGCTGCTCGAAACGGCGCACTCGAACGCCTCTCCGTCCGGCGTGCGCCGGAGCTGCGCGCCCATGCCGTGCAGCTCCGTCTGGACGCAGGCGCCGGGCGCGAAGACGCGCGCGTCGAGATCGACCCTGACGAGCCTGGCGAGCGCCTTGCGCGCATGAGCGCCCGCGAGGCGATAGACGACGAAGCCATGCGTGACGTCGACGACCGTGGCGGCGTCGCGCGCGGCGTCAGTCAGGGTTCTGGCGCGCGCGCCAGAATCTTCGCCGCGAAACACGGCGTGCCAGCGCGACGGGCCGATCCCGAAGATTTCGCCGCCGCCGGCCGAGACCGTGCGCGGCGCGTCGACGGGCTCCGCGCCGAGCGCGCGCCCGATCGCCGCGAGAAGATCTCGCGCGCGGCCTTTGCGCGCCTCGATGTTGAGCCGCGTCCCGGCGTCGGCGAGCCCTAGCGTCACGCCGGCCGGACCTTCGGCCGGACCGTAGCGGCCGGGCCTGTAGCCCAGCGGCGCGCGCGCGGGCCCGAGCCCCGGGCGCGTCGGGGGCGCGCCTGGCGCGGGCGGCGCGTCCGCGCGCGTGCGCCCGGCCCCGGGATCGAACACGCAGGGCGGCGTGATCTCGGCCTCGACGTCGCCGCCGCGCACGGGGTCATAAAGGCGCACCGTCTCGCCGATCCGCTCGGGGCCGCCCGAGACCATGGCGAGGCCGATCCATGACGCGAGCGTCGGCGACCAGCACGCCGAGCTGACCCAGCCGAGGTCGGTCGCGGCCGAAGGCGCGGCGCCGACGGCCACGACATGCGCGCCGGCGCGGATCTGGCGCGTCGAAGCGAGCGGCCTGACCCCCACGAGCCGCGGCCGCGCCGGATCGTTCAGCGCCGGCCGGCCCGAAAGGACGCGGCCGACGTGATCCTTGCTGGAATCGAGCGCGCGCGCGAGGCCGAGGTCGTAGGCGGTCGTCTGGCCGTTGATCTCGCCGCCGGCCGGGTGGCCCTTCTCGATGCGCATCACGCCCATGGCGTCGGCCCCGTAGGCGACAAGGCCGAAGGGCGCGCCGGCCTCGACCACGCGCCGGATCAGGGCGTCGCCATAAAAGGCCGGGGCCGCGAGCTCGAACGCGCGCTCGCCCGAAAAGGACAGCGCGCAGAGCCGCGCGGGGACGCCGCCGCAGATCGTCACCTCGGCCGCCGTCATCGGCGGAAACGCCGCCTGGGTGATCTGCGTCGGCGCGTCGACGAGCGCCTGGACGACGTCGGGCGCCTTTTCGCCGGCGATGGCGAGCTGGACCCAGGCGTCGGTGACGGCCGTGAGATTGACGTCGAGATCGGGGCGCAAAACCTGCCGGCAATAGTGCATGTGCCGGTAGACCGGCCCCGCATGGGCGGTCGAGACGAAGGCGAGGAAACGGTCCGGCGCGAAGCGCGCGATCATGCCGTCGTCCTTGAGGAAGCCGTCCTCCCGCAGCATGGCGAAATAGCCGCAGCGCCCGACCCTGATGCGGGAGACGCGGGTGGCGCAGACGAAATCGAGGAAGGCGGCGGCGTCCGCGCCTTCGACCTCGATCTTGCCGAGCGTCGAGACGTCGGTCACGCCGGCGCCCGCGCGCACGGCGTTCACCTCGCGCGTGACGCCCGCCTGCGCGTCGGCGTCCTGCGGCAGCGGAAACAGCTGCGGCCGCTTCCACTGGCCGACGTCGACGAAGGTCGCGCCGCGCTCGATCGCGTAGCGGTGGACCGGCGTCTCGCGCACGGGCCTGAAGGACGCGCCGCGATGCGCGCCCGCGACGGCGCCGAGCGCGATCGGCACGGCCGGCGGGCGCGCCAGCGTGACGCCGGTCTCGGGGATCGAGCGCCCGGTGAGCTGCGCCATGACGGCGAGGGCGTCGAGGTTCGAGGTGCGCCCCTGGTCGGTCGCCATGCCAAGCGTGGTGTAGCGCTTCAGATGCTCGGCCGCACGATAGCCTTCGCGATGGGCGAGCACGACGTCGGACGCGGTCACGTCGTGCTGCAGGTCGACGAACGCCTTCGAGTCTTTGGGGCCGGGCCTGCGCCAGCATGGCGCGAGGCTTGCGGGACTCTCCTCGACTTCGGGAAGCGCGGCCGGCGTGGCCGTCAGGCCGAGCTCGCGCAGGGCGCCCTGCGCCGCCGCGACGCCGCTTTCGAAGGCGCTTTTCAGCGTATAGGCGCCTGCGGCCGCGCCGGCCATGCGCAGGCCGGCGACGGGCGGCGCGAGAAACGCCTGGAGCGCGTCGGACCATTCCGGGCGGCCGCGAAAGCCGCTCGCGAGCTGGATCGCCGGATTGAAGCCGCCCGAGACGGCGAGCGCGTCGGCCTCGAAGTCCTGCGTCGCGGCGCCCGCGCGGACCGTGACGCCTTTGAGGCCCTTGCGGCCGCGCGTCGCGACGACCGCGCCGTCGAGCACGACGGGAACGGCCTTCGCGACGTCGGCGAAGCCCGCCGGCGCCTCGCGCCGCGCCTCGACCACGGCGACGGGCGGCAGGCCGGCGGCGATGAGGTCGCGCGCCAGAACCCAGCCCTGGTCGGTCGTCGTGTGAATCACGACCCTGCGGCCGACGGCGACGCCGAAGCGGTTCAGATAGCGCCGCGCCGCGCCGGCGAGCATGACGCCCGGCCGGTCGTTGTCGGGAAACACGAGCGGGCGTTCGGTCGCGCCCGTGGCGAGGACGGCGCGCCGCGCGACGACGCGCCAGAAGCGCTGGCGCGGCGTGAAGGGCGGCGGCTCAAGCAGGTGGTCGGCGACGCGCTCGACCGCCGCGAAGGTTCCGCCGTCATAGGCCGCAACGACGCTCGTGCGGGACAGGACGCGGACGTCGGGCAGGGCGGCGAGCTCGGCCGCCGCGGCGTCCGCCCATTGCGGCCCGGTTCCGCCGCCGACGCGGCCGCGCTCGTCGAGCAGGCCGCCGCCGAGGCGGAAATCGTCTTCGCACAGGACGACGCGCGCCCCCGAGCGCGCGGCCGCGAGCGCCGCGGCGAGGCCCGCCGGCCCCGCGCCGACGATAAGCAGGTCGCAATGGAGGTTCGCGCGCTCGTAACTATCCGGGTCGTCGAGCCCGCTCGCGCGGCCAAGGCCGGCGGCGCGGCGGATCGCCGGCTCATAGAGCTTCTCCCAGAAGGACGCCGGCCACATGAAGGTCTTGTAGTAGAAGCCCGCGGCGAAGACGGGCTTCAGCAGGCCGTTGACGGCGAGCGCGTCGAAATCGAGCGACGGCCAGCGGTTCTGGCTCGCAGCGTCAAGGCCGTCGAACAGCTCGACCGTCGTCGCCTTGACGTTGGGCTCGCGCCGCGCGCCCTGGCGCAGCTCGACGAGCGCGTTCGGCTCCTCGTGCCCGGCCGCGAACACGCCGCGCGGGCGGTGATATTTGAACGAGCGGCCGACGACGCGCGCGCCGCCGGCGAGCAGCGCCGAGGCGAGCGTGTCGCCCGAAAAGCCGCTTTTGGGCCTGCCGTCGAAGGCGAAGGCGAGGGGCCGCGCGCGATCGACGAGACCGCCCGAGCCGAGCCTGAATCCGCCGCCGCTCATGCCGAAATCTCCCCGGGCCGCGCCAGTTCGACCGCGTGGACCTCATGCGTCGTCGTATCGCGCTCGAGCGTGAGCCAGCTCTGGCAGCCGGCGGCGTGGAACCAGCGCTCGCGATGCGGGCCGGCCGGGTTGTCGCGCAGATAGACCGCCTCGGCGAAGGCCGCGACGTTGGCCGCGTCGTCCGGCGCGCCGGCGACGTCGGGGCGTGTTTCGGCCTCGCCGCCGACGAAGAATTCGGCGAGGTCGCGCGGCCCGCAATAGGGACAGGTGATCAACATGGGCGCCATGCCTTTTTCGAGGAGTGAGGCCACGCGCGCCGGGCGCGACGGGGGCCGTTGCGTCGGGCGCGCCGCCGCGTCAGTGCAGGTTGGGCGAGGGCCCGACGCCCTTTTCGTCGATGACGCGGCCGGTCGCGAAGCGGTCGAGCCGATAGGCCGCGGCGGCGGGATGCGGCGCGCCCGTGGCGATGAGATGCGCGAAGCAGAAGCCCGCGGCCGGCGTCGCCTTGAAGCCGCCGTAGCACCAGCCGCCGTTGAAGAAGAGCCCGTCGACCGGCGTGCGGTCGATGATCGGCGAGCCGTCCATGGTCATGTCCATGAGCCCGCCCCAGCCACGCAGCACGCGCAGGCGCCCGAGCATCGGCATCAGCGCCATGGCGTTCTCGGCGACGTCGGAGAACACGGCGAGGCTGCCGCGCTGGGCGTAGGACGGGAAGGGTTCGAGATCGCCGCCGAAGACGAGGCTGCCCTTGTCCGACTGCGAGATGTAGAAATGCCCGGCGCCGAAGGTGATCACGCCGTCGACGAGGGGCTTCAGCGCCTCGGTGACGAAGGCCTGCAGCGCGTAGGTTTCGATCGGCAGCCGCATGTCGGCGAGCGCCGCGACGCGCGACGAATTGCCGGCGACCGACAGGCCGACCCTGCGCGCGCCGACAAAACCCTTCGTGGTCTCGACGCCGACGATCCTGCCGCCTTCGCGGCGCAGCCCCGTGACCTCGCAGTTCTCGATCACGTCGACGCCGCGCCGGTCGGCGGCGCGCGCATAGCCCCACGCCACCGCGTCATGGCGCGCGGTGCCGCCGCGCTTTTGCAACAGGCCGCCGACGATGGGAAAGCGGGCGACGTCGAAATCGAGATAGGGCGCGAGCCGGCGCACGCCCTCGCGGTCGAGCAGTTCGGCGTCGACGCCATGCAGGCGCATGGCGTTGCCGCGTCGCGCATAGGCGTCGCGCTGGCCGTCGGTGTGGGCGAGGTTGAGCACGCCGCGCTGCGACACCATGGCGTTGTAGTTCAGGTCCTGCTCCAGCCCCTCCCACAGCTTCATCGAGAGTTCGTAGAACGGGATGTTGCCGGGCAGAAGGTAGTTCGAGCGGATGATGGTGGTGTTGCGGCCCATGTTGCCGCCGCCGATCCAGCCCTTTTCGAGCACCGCCACATTGGCGACGCCGTGCTCTTTGGCGAGGTAATGCGCGGCGGCGAGGCCATGGCCGCCGCCGCCGACGATGACGACGTCATAGGCCGGTTTTGGCTCGGCCTTGCGCCAGTGCGGGCGCCACCCCGTCCCGCCGTTCAGCGCGTTCTTGAGAAGCTGAAAGCCGGAAAAAGTCATGAAAACACACCTCAAGCGGGCGGCCGCGGCCGGCGCGCCGGAAGGCGCGCGGCGCGGGGCCTGATGAACGCGGGCGAAGCGGGCGGGCCCGCGCGGCTCAGCAGTCGAGCGTGCGCTCGCGCTCCCAGTCGGTGAGATGGCGCGTGTAGTCGTTCCATTCCTCGCGCTTCAGCTTGGCGTAGGACTCGACGAAGGACGCGCCGAGCTCGGCCTTGAGGGTGGGCGAGCCTTCGAGCAGGCGCAGCGCGTCGAGCAGGTTCTGCGGCAGCTTCTTCGCGCCGTTGCACTTGTGCGGCTCGGCGTACATGTCGAAGTCGCTGCGTTCGCCCGGGTGCCTGTTGGTCTTGAGGCCGTCGAGGCCGGCGGCGAGCACCGCCGCCTGCAGGAGATAGGGATTGGCCGCGCCGTCGGCGAGGCGGAATTCGAAGCGGCCGCTGTCGGGAATGCGGATCATGTGCGTGCGGTTGTTGCCGGTGTAGGTGACCGAGGCCGGCGCCCAGGTCGCGCCCGAGGTGGTGCGCGGCGCGCTGAGCCGCTTGTAGGAGTTGACGGTCGGATTGGTCAGCGCGCACAGGGCGTCGGCGTGGGCCATCAGCCCGCCGAGGAAGCGGTAGCCGAGGTCGGACACGCCGAGCTCGCCCTTTTCGTCCTCAAAGGCGTTTTCCTCGCCGCGCCACAGCGAGACGTGGGAATGGCAGCCCGAGCCCGTCAGCGACGGAAAGGGCTTCGGCATGAAGGTGGCGCGCAGGCCGTGCTTCTCGGCCAGCGACTTCACCATATATTTGAAGAAGGCGTGGCGGTCGGCGGTCTTCAGGGCTTCGTCGAACTCCCAGTTCATCTCGAACTGGCCGTTCGCGTCCTCATGGTCGCTCTGGTAGGGCTGCCAGCCGAGCTCCTCCATGGCCTCGGAGATCTCGGTGATGACGTCATAGCGGCGCATCAGCGCGAGCTGGTCGTAACAGGATTTCACCTGCCGGTCGGCGCCGTCGGCGATCTCAGACCCGTCGGGCGAGAGCAGGAAGAATTCGCATTCGACGCCGGCGCGCATCTCGTAGCCGAGTTCGCCGAGCCGGCCGATCAGCCGCTTCAGGAGGCCGCGCGGCGACTGTTCGACGGGCTTGCCGTCCATGTAGAGGTCGGCGGCGAGCCAGGCGACGTCGCGCTTCCAGGGAAGCTGGATGAAGCTCGACGGGTCCGGCACCGCGAAGAGGTCCGGCATGGCGGGCGTCAGGTCGAGCCAGGTGGCGAAGCCGGCGAAGCCTGCGCCGTCCCTCGCCATCTTGTCGATCGCCCGCGCGGGCACGAGCTTCGCCCGCATGGTCCCGAACAGGTCGGTGTAGGAAACGAGAAAGTTCTTGACCCCGCGCTCGGCGGCGATTTCGGAGAGTTTCGTCGACATTTGCGGACCGCCTCAATCCATGAGAAAGCGGATCGCGGCCGGCCGCCGCGATCCGCGCGTTGTCATTTCCCGAGGCCTGGAATCCAGGACGTCCCGGCGAGCGGAACGCCGGCCATGGCCGCGGATTCGACGGTGAGGGCGACGAGGTCTTCGGGCTCGAGATTGTGCACGTGGCTCTTGCCGCAGGCGCGCGCGATGGTCTGCGTTTCGAGCGTCAGCACCGAGAGATAATTGGCGAGGCGACGGCCCGCGGCGACGGGGTCGAGACGGCTCGCGAGCGCTGTGTCCTGCGTCGTGATGCCGGCCGGATCACGTCCTTCATGCCAGTCGTCATAAGCGCCGGCGGTGGTCCCGAGCGCCTGATATTCGGCCTCAAGGCGCGGGTCGTTGTCGCCGAGCGCGATCAGCGCCGCCGTGCCGATCGAGACGGCGTCGGCGCCAAGCGCCAGCGCCTTGGCGACGTCGGCGCCGTTGCGGATTCCGCCCGAGACGATGAGCTGCACCTTGCGGTGCATGCCAAGATCCTGCAGCGCCTGGACGGCGGGGCGGATGGCGGCGAGGATCGGGATGCCGACATGCTCGATGAACACTTCCTGCGTCGCCGCCGTGCCGCCCTGCATGCCGTCGAGCACGATGACGTCGGCGCCCGACTTGACCGCGAGCGCGGCGTCGTAATAGGGCCGCGACGCGCCGATCTTGACATAGATCGGCTTCTCCCAGTCGGTGATCTCGCGCAGCTCCTCGATCTTGATTTCAAGATCGTCGGGGCCGGTCCAGTCGGGGTGGCGGCAGGCCGAGCGCTGGTCGATGCCCTCGGGCAGGGTGCGCATTTTGGCGACGCGCGGCGAAATTTTCTGGCCAAGCAGCATGCCGCCGCCGCCGGGCTTCGCGCCCTGGCCGACCACGACCTCGATCGCGTCGGCCTTGCGCAAATCGTCGGGGTTCATGCCGTAGCGCGAGGGCAGGTACTGGTAGACGAGAATCGAGGAATGGCCACGCTCCTCGGGGGTCATGCCGCCGTCGCCGGTCGTCGTCGATGTGCCGACCGCGGAGGCGCCGCGGCCGAGCGCCTCCTTCGCCTGCGCCGACAGCGAGCCGAAGCTCATGCCGGCGATGGTCACGGGAATCTTGAGCTCGATCGGCTTTTTGGCGAAACGCGCGCCGAGCGTCACCGAGGTCGCGCATTTCTCGCGATAGCCTTCGAGCGGATAGCGCGAGATCGAGGCGCCGAGGAACAGCAGGTCGTCGAAATGCGGGACCTTGCGCTTCGCGCCGCCGCCGCGGATGTCGTAGATGCCGGTCGCCGCCGCGCGCCGGATCTCGGCCGCGGAATGCGGGTCGAACGTGGCCGAGAAGCGCGGGAGCGTGCGCGGCGCGTTGACGTGGTCGTTCATCAGTAGGCCCCTGCGTTGTCGACGTGGAAATGGTAGAGCGTGCGCGCCGACCCGTAGCGCCTGAACTCGCCGACGTCGACGTCTCCGGCGGCGCCCGCGAGCTTCAGCTTCTCGTGCAGCTCGGCGCGGTGGACGTCGTCCATCGGCTTTTCGACGCAGTCGGCGCCGAGGCTTCTGACGCCGCCGCGGACATAGAGCTTCGCCTCGTAGATCGAGTCGCCGAGCGCCTCGCCGGCGTCGCCGAAGACGACGAGCGATCCGGCCTGGGCCATGAAGGCCGACATATGGCCGATCGAGCCCTTGACCACGATGTCGACGCCTTTCATCGAGACGCCGCAGCGGCCCGAGGCGTTGCCCTCGATCACGACGGCGCCGCCATGCGCCGTCGCGCCGGCGGCCTCGCTGGCGTCGCCCCTCACATAGATGAGGCCCGACATCATATTCTCGCCAAGGCCGACGCCGGCCGAGCCGTTGACGACGATGCTCGCGCGCTTGTTCATGCCGCCGCAGTAGTAGCCGACGTCGCCGTCGATCTCGATCGTCACGTCGGCGTCGACGCCGACGGCGATCGAATGGGCGCCGCGCGAATTAAAGACGCGCCAGGGGGCGAGGTTGTCGCCGTCCTTCGCCGCATGCAGGGCGCGGTTGAGCTCGCGCGCCGAGCCCGAGGAGAGATCGAAGATCTGGCCGTAGGTTTCCTTGGTCATGCTGCGCGGTCCCAGAAATAGACGGTGGCGGGTTCGGGCTCGAAGACGCGCGCCTTTTCGACGCCGGGCAGGCCGCTCAGCGCGCGATATTCGGTGCCGAAGGCGACATACTGGTCGGTCTCGGCCATCACCGCGTGCTTGCAGCCGATCGGGTCGCGCAGCACGCCAAAGCCCGTGTCCGTGCCGACCACGAAGGTGAAGAAGCCGTCGAGATCCTGCAACGCCGACTCGAGCGCGTCGCCGAGGCTCTCGCCCTGCGCGAGCCGCGAGGTGAGGTAGCCGGCCGCGACTTCGCTGTCATTGTCGGTGGCGAAGGAGAGGCCGTCGCGGATCAGGCGCCGGCGCAGGCCGTTGTGGTTCGAGAGCGAGCCGTTATGGACGAGGCACTGGTCCTTGCCGGTCGAGAACGGATGCGCGCCGGCCGTGGTGACGGCGGATTCGGTCGCCATGCGGGTGTGGCCGACGCCATGCGTGCCGCTCATCTGCGCGAGGCCGAAGCGGCGCGCGACGTCCGCCGGAAGCCCCACTTCCTTGTAGAGCTCCATATGCGCGCCGACGGAGCTCAGCGTCGCCTCGGGCGCGATCTCGCGGATGGCGGCGAGCGCCGCGTCGGCGACGTCGCTCGCGACGGTCGCGACCACATGGGTGTCGCGCCGCGCGACGTCGATCTCGGCCTCGATCGCCGCCGCGAGCCGCAGCGCGAAACGCCCGGCGTCGAAGCCGCGCGGCGTGCGCAGGGTGATCTTGGTCAGGTCCGGCGCGCCCGCTCCATAAACCGCGAAGCCCGCGCTGTCGGGGCCGCGCGCCGTCATCGTCTCGAGCATCACGGCGAGGTGCCGGCCAAGCTCGGGTTCGAGCGCGGGATCTTTCAGGAACAGTCCAACTATGCCGCACATGGCTCGCCGTCACTCCTATGAAATTTCTTTTCAGGAAACTATACGTCTTGTTACGAAACCTCAAGCGCGAATTCGCCGGGCGCGCAAATTTCTCTGGCGTCAACCCTCGACGCGTCCGGCCGCGCCATATTTCTGCACCAGCGCCCGCTCCGAGCCGACGCCGGCCTTGCGGTAGATCCTGAGGCGCAGGTTCTTGACCGTGCCCTTGCTGAGCTTCAGCGCCTGCGCGATCGAGCCCGTCGTGGCGCCCGACATGAGGCGCTGGAAAATGTCGCGTTCACGCGCGGTCAGCACGCTTTCAAGCGCCCCGGCGCGCGACGGCGGCGCGTCGCCGCCGGCTTCGCGCGGCGTCAGCACGAACATCGCGCCGGACGGCGCGAGCGGGAAATATTCGTCGAAGCGCTCGATCTTCAGCGTGAACCCGCCGCGGGCGACGGCGCGCTCGTCGCGCGCGGCGGCGACCGCTTCCCCGACGGCGGGGTCGGCCGCCGCGGCCTCGCGCCACGAGGCGTTGGCGAAGATCTCCTGGCCGTAGCGGTCGAGGACCAGCGTCGGGCGGCTGACGAGCTCGCTCTCCTGCGCCTCCCCGGCGAAGCGCAGGCGGTCGAAGATGCGGCCGATATGCGCCTTGAAGAAGGCTTCGAGGATCGGGAAGACGAGTTTTGCGCGGGCGATTTCGGCCTCGTCGAACAGGCCCGTCTCGCGTTCGAGGAACAGGCCCAGCGTGAAATGGCCGACGGTGGCGAAGAACACGCCGAGCTCGTCGGAAATCTTCGCCGCCTCCTTGAACAGGAGATTGTAGGGGCGCGGATCGACGCCTTCGGTCTGCGGCTTCGAGAAGCCCGCGAGCGTGCGCACGCCCGGCGCCTCGTGCAGCGCCCAGTGCCGCGAGAACGGGTCGAGTTCGGCGCAGCGCGCGACATAGAAGTCGACCACCTCCTGCGGCGTGTCCGACGTGTAGATGACCGCCGGCGAGGCGACGCGCGAATAGCGGATGATCCAGCTTGCGCTATGGGCGATCGTCGCGCCGAGAAAGCCGACGAGCCGGCGGTGGAACAGGTCGGTGCCGACTGCGGCGGCGAGCTCGCCCATGCCGCGGCACCATTGCGCGCCGAAGGGGGCGACTGGCGCGGGCGGGCGCGCGGACTGGGGCGCGGCGGCGGTCTCCGGCGCGCCGTGCGCGCCGTCGTCCGGCCGGGCGCGGCGGCGCGGCGGCGCGTAGAGCGGCATGAACCGGCTGACGAGCGCGCCTTCCGACGCGACCTCGGCCTTCCTGTAGATCCGCGTCTTGCAGTTGCGGACGGCGCCGACGCCGATCGCGAGGCGGCGCGCGATGCGCTCGGTGCTCGCGCCCTCCATGACGAGGTCGAGCACGTCGCGCTCGCGCGGGGCGAATCGCGCAAGGACCGCCGCGGCCTCAGCGTCCCGCGCGGCGTCTCGCGCCTCGCCCTCGCCGCGCGGCTCGACGACGAACATGCGCCCGCGCGGGGCGAGCGGAAAATCCCAGCCGAGCGTCTCCGCCTTCAGGACATGGGCGCCAAGAACGATCCCGGCCGCGTCGTCGCCGCCGGCGCGCGCGGCGGCGGCGATCGAAGGGTCGGCGGCGGCGAGCGCGTTCCAGGCGTCGTTGGCGTAGACCTTCTGGCCGGCGTGGTCCTGGATCAGCGTCGGGCGGTCGATGAGGCGGGTCGTCTCGGGCGCGTCGGAGGTGCGCAGCGCGTTGAACAGCCAGCCGAGATGCGCGCGATGCAGGCCTTCGAGCGCCGGATGGACGAGCCTTGCGCGTTCGACCTCGGCCTGCGTGAAGCGGCCCGTTTCGCGTTCGAGGAAGAACGCGAAGCAGTTATGCGCGGTGACGGGAAAGAAGACTCCAAGCTCGTCCTCGACATTGGCGGCGGGCAGGAACAGCTCGGTGTAGCGCCTGTATTCGACGCTCGCGTCGCGCAGCGCGGCGAGGGTGAAGACGCCGGCCTCCCGCGTCGTCCGCCACCGCATCGAAAAGGGGTCGAGCCCCGAGCATTGCTCGGCGTAGACCCTTTCGGCCCGGGCCGGGACGTTGCGGGTGAAGACGACGTCCGGCGCAGCGTCGCCGGAATAGCGGATGACCCAGACGGCGTCGCTGCGCACGCTCGCTTCGAGCAGGTCGATGAAGGCGCCGAGGAAATATTCGGTGCCGATCGAGCGCGCGGCCTGCGCCGCGCGCAGGCGCCAGCGCGGATCGCCGATGCGGCGCGGCGTCGGTCGCGAGGCGGACGGGTTTGCGCTCAATGCGGCGGTTCCGGGCGAAAGCGGCGCGGGCGTGCTGCTCGCCGGCCACGCGCCGCCGGCGCCAGGAACGGCGAGGGGACGCGACGGCGCCGCCGCTGACCGTTCCTGCATGGTGCCATTTGTCATCATTGCGCCTGCGCAAAAGCGCGTCAATTATTTTGAAAATCAGTAAAAAAAACGAGGAAACGCACCTGCATGCGACGAACTTTCGGCGTCCGAAGATAAACTTCGGCGTGGCCAAGTCGCGTCTCAATCATAAATCCGAAATGATAAACATATCTCGGGGTAAAATCGTCATTCGGCGTCTATGACGGCGAAGAATGATATGCGACGTCTTGAATTCTGGCGAGGCATATTTGTGCATCGTGATGCCGTATAGTTGGGCGCCCAATTTGCCGGTTGCATAATATTTATTATGAGGAAATTTTGTTTCTGCCTTTATAGGTTGTGCGAGGCCGGTCCCGTGGCGCGGGCGCGTCGCGGGCGACCGGAGAGCCTGAACGGGCGGCTTTGAATCGACGCTTCGTCTCGCGCCGAAAGGGCGACGCGTCGGACCGGGGCGTCCTTCTCATCGGAAAGCAGACATGACGATCGCAACCACAGCAGCCGAGGCGGGCGTCGAGAGCCGCCAGCTTCATCGCAGCATTTCATGGACGGGCGCCTTCTGGGTGGCGAGCGGGGTTCCGCCGCTGGTGCTGTTCACCATCGGGGGCATCGGCGGCGTCACGGGCACGCTGGCCTTCGCCGTCTGGGCCCTGTCCATGACGATGGGGTTCCTGCAGTCCTTCACCTACGCCGAAATCGCCGGGCTGTTTCCCAACAAGTCGGGCGGCGCCTCGATCTATGGCGCGGCCGCCTGGGTGCGCTACGCCAAGCCCGTCGCGCCGCTGTCTGTGTGGTGCAACTGGATCGCCTGGTCGCCGGTGCTGTCGCTCGGCTGCTCGATCTCGGCGGCCTACATTCTCAACGCGATCTCGCCCGACCCCAATTCGGCGCTGCGCGCCTGGACGATGCTGTCGGGCTCGCTCGGCCCGGTGTCGTTCTCGCTGAACGGCGCCTTCTTCATCGGCGTCGTCCTGATGCTCGTGACGTTCGCGATCCAGCATCGCGGCATCCTCGGCACGGCCAGGGTGCAGAAATATATCGGCCTCGTGGTGATCATCCCGCTCGCCGTCGTCGGCGTCGCGCCGCTGCTGCGCCACGGCGTCAACTGGGAGAATTTCGCGCCGCTCGTCCCGCTCGCCGAAGCCTACAAGCCCGAGCACGGCGCCTGGAGCTTTTCCGGCATGACGCTCGTGTTCGGCGGCATGTTCATCGCCGCCTGGTCGACCTACGGCTTCGAGACGGCGATCTGCTACACCTCCGAATTCAAGGAGCCGAAGACCGACACCTTCAAGGCGATCTTCTTCTCGGGCCTGCTCTGCATCGCCTTCTTCGTCATCGTGCCCTTCACCTTCCAGAGCGAGCTCGGCCTCGCCGGCATGCTCGAAACGCCGATCGTCGACGGCTCCGGCGTCGCCGCCGCGCTCGCCCATATGGTCGGCGGCGGCCCGATCATCGAGAACGCGCTGGTCATGCTCATGATCCTCGCGCTTCTCCTGTGCATCATGACGGCCATGGCCGGCTCCTCGCGCACGCTCTACCAGGGGTCGGTCGACGGCTGGCTGCCGCGCTATCTCTCCCATGTGAACGAACATGGCGCGCCGACCAAGGCGATGTGGACCGATCTCGTCGTCAACCTGCTGCTGCTCGCCGTCGCCTGCGCCGACTCGACCTCCTATTTCTTCATCCTGGCCGTCTCCAACTGCGGCTACATCATCTTCAACTTCCTCAACCTCAATTCCGGATGGATCCACCGCATCGACAACGGCCACATCCCGCGGCCCTACAAGGCGCCGACGGCGATCATCGCGATCGGCGCGATCTTCGCCTTCGTCAACGCCATGTTCATGGGCGCCGGAGCCAAGGTGCTGCATCCGATGGCGCTGTGGGCGGGCTTCATCGCCGCGGCGATGATCATCCCGGTGTTCTTCTTCCGCCACTACGTTCAGGACAAGGGCAAGTTCCCGGCGCGGATGCTCGAGGACATCCAGGTCGGCGGCGAAAGGCCGATCCCCGGCAAGGCGGGCCTTCTGCCCTACCTCGCGCTCGTCGGCGGGCTCGCCGTGGCGCTGATCTCGAACGCCGTGTTCACCCTCGGCTGACGTCGCCCGCCACGCCATTGGAGAGACCGAACGATGCCTGTTTCCGACATCAAGAGCCGGCCGGTCTACGCCGGACTGAAGATCGACGAGACGGCGCGCCGACATCTTGTCGCCGCCGAAGGCGAAGGCGCCCTTGCGGTCGTCGAAGCCTTCGGCGCCGCGCCGCGGGCGCTCGCGCGCATGACGCTGCTTTATGCGCCGGGCGGCTCCGCCGGGCGCGACCGCGCCGCGACGCTGGCGGCGCTCGGCGCGGACACATTCTATGTCATGCCTTCGACGCAGACGCTGCTCGTCAGGCTCAACGTCCTGCTCGGCGACGCCGTCATGGGCACGCGCCTTTATGCGGCGGGCGCCGAGGATTTCATCGGCCAGGCGACGGCGGCGGGCGCGGCGTTCGGCGTCAGTCCCGGCTCCGTCGTCGCCGAGCGACGCGGCTCTCTGGCGCGTCGCGTCCAGTGCGTCCATTGCAAGGGGATCATCGAGAACGTGACCGTCTCGCCCGTCGTCTGCGTCCATTGCGGCGTGCCGCTTCTGGTGCGCGATCATTACTCGCGCCGCCTCGCGGCCTTCCAGGGCGTGTCGATCGACGCCGAAACGCCCGGAGTCGTCCCTCCCGCCGAGGAGCTTTTCAAATGAGCGGCGGCGTCGAGATTCCCGTCCGCGTGGCCGGCGTCGAGGACGCGGCCCAGGGCGTCAAGCTGTTCCGGCTCGCCGCGCGCTCCGGCGCGCCGCTGCCGCCGTTTTCGGCCGGCGCGCATGTGGTCGTCACGATCGACGCGGGCGGGCGGCGCATCCGCAATCCCTATTCGCTCGTCGCGCGCGCGCCGGACGGATCGAGCTACAGCATCGGCGTGCTGCGTTCGCCGCAGTCGCGCGGCGGCTCGAAGCATCTGCATGACCATGTGAGCGTCGGCGACGAGCTCGTCATCACCATGCCGATCAACCTGTTCGCGCTCGTGCGCACGGGCCGCAAGCATCTGCTCGTCGCCGGCGGCGTCGGGGCGACGCCGATCTACGCCATGGCCGAGGAGGCGAAGCGCGAAGGGCGCAATTATGAAATCCACTACGCGATGCGCGACGAGGCGAGCGCCGCCTTCGTCGACGAGATGCGCCGCTCGCATGGCGACAGGCTGCATGTCTACCGCGGCGCCCTCGGCGAACGGCTGGCGTTCGACGCGCTGCTGACGGGCCAGCCGCTCGGAACGCATCTTTATGTCTGCGGCCCCGAACGGCTGATCGACGCCGCGCTCGAGGCCGGCCGCGCCGCGGGCTGGCCGAAGGAAAGCCTGCATGCCGAGCGGTTCCTGGCGCCTGGCGGCGGACAGCCGTTCCGCGTCCGGCTCGCGCGCGCCGGAATCACGACGCAGGTGCGCGCCGACCAGAGCCTGCTCGAGGCGATCGAGGAAGCCGGCGTCGACGCGCCCTATCTCTGCCGCGGCGGCGCCTGCGGCCAGTGCGAGGTCGGCGTCCTGTGCCATGACGGCGAGCTTGCGCACGCCGACCATTATCTCACCGGCGAGGAGCGCGCCGGCGGCGGGAAAATCATGATCTGCGTCTCGCGGCTGAAAGGCCGCGAACTCACGCTCGACCTCTAGACCGAAGGAAAGGAGCACGCCGATGGGCCTCGCTTTCAAATCGGAGACCTTCCGAGACGACTTCACCTTCTCGAACAGCCCGGAGGCGATCCGCCGCTTTCCGTTTCCGTTCGACAGGGACAAGTACATGTATTCGGTCAACATCGAACAGCACATGCCGGGGCCCGAGAAATCGGCGGTCGAATTCCCGATCGACGTCGACGAGCATTATGTCTCCGAGATGCGCGACCGCGCGCTGGTGCTGAAGGAGGATCCGCTGCGCTGCCAGGCGCTGCCGCACATGATGACGGCGCAATGGGATCTCCTCGAACTCCTGATGGAGTCGATGTCGAAGCATTATCCCGAGCATTTCTCGCTCGAGAAGGACGGCGGCCGCTGGCGCTGGGTCAACCGCCCGCTCGGGATCGAGCAGACCTTCGCCTTCGGCGACGCGACGACGCTGCCCTGTCCGCCCATGGAATATGTCACGCGCCAGTGCCAGGGCGATTTCGCCATCCTCGACCAGCGCGACGACAATCTGTGGATGGACGCCGGAATCGTCACCACCCAGGCCGACTGGTCGCTCGATTTCGACATCGGCATGAACTTCATGGAATGGCACGGGCCGGTGCCGCTCGCCCATGACCTCGGCGTGTTCGACCGCGCGCTCAAGTTTCTCTTGAACCTGCAGCAGGGCCGGCCGGTGCGCCGCTTCAACTGGACGATGACGGTCAACCCGCGCCTCGACACCTCGCCCGAGAATTACCACAAGTGGGGGATCGACCGCACGACGGTCACGCCCGAAAACGTCGGCGACAAGGTTCATTTGCGCGTCGAGCTGCAGGCGATGTGGCGGCTGCCGCGCTCCAACGCGATCCTGTTCTCGATCCGCGCCTATCTCATCAGCATGAAGGAGCTCGTCACGATCCCCAAATGGGGCCGGCGGCTCCACAGGGTGTTGCGCGACCTGCCGCCGCAGCTCGTCGACTACAAGGGGCTGACGCGCTACCGCGACGCGACGGTCGATTGGCTGGCGCGCCATGACGACGGCGCGCCGACCTCGCCCGGATTCCATCCAGACTGACGCGCGACCCGACAAAGATCCATTCGGCCGAATTTCGACGCCGTCCGCGTGCGGGCGGCGAACGGCCCGGCCCGCCCGCACGACAAGCTCATGAGGACCATAAATGACCAGGGACATCTTCACGCGCGAATGCGCGCTCGCCGCCCGGCACAGGGCGCTCGGATCGGCGCTCGACTCCGAATGGAACGGCATGCCGATTCCGCAGAACTATTCGACCGACCCTTATGAGGAGACGACGATCGTACGCTCGAAGGCCGGGCTGTTCGACGTGTCCGGGCTTCGGATCATCGACGTGTCGGGGCCGGATTCGGTCAAGGTCCTGAACCACATGCTGACCTCCGACGTCGACAGGCTCGCGCCGGGGCAGTCGGCGATCTCGAACATCGTCGACGAGAACGGCGCGCTCGTCGACGACGTCCTCGTCTACCGGGACGGCCCGACGACGTTCCGCCTTTCGCACGGCGGCGGCCGTCTTGAGGAGGTCGTCGACGGCTTCTTCAAAGGGCGCGACGCGCGCTGGGCCAAGGACGACGACGTCCATATTTTGTCGCTGCAGGGGCCGCTCGCGCTCGACATCCTCAATCCGCACGCGGAGGCGGAGCTCGGCGGGCTCAGATACTTCCAGCATCTGCGCACGCGCCTGTTCGGCCGGGACGTTTCGATCGCGCGCGGCGGCTATTCGGCCGAGCGCGGCTATGAGGTCTTCTGCGCCGCGGCCGACGCGCCGTTCCTGTGGGACAAGATCCTCGAGGCGGGCGCGCCGTTCGGCGCCGTTCCCGCGTCCTGGGCCTGCCTCGACATCGTCCGCGTCGAAGGCGCGCTTCTGTTCTTTCCCTTCGACATGCCGGAGGGCGACGTGACGCCCTGGGAGGTCAACGCCGGCTGGACCGTCGATCTCACGAAACCCGATTTTTGCGGCAAGGCGGCGCTCGTCGCGAAGAAGGGCAGGGAGCGCTTTGCGCAGGTCGGGCTCGAAATCGACGCGGCCGAAGCGGTCGAGCCCGGCGCGAGGCTCTACAAGGACGGCCGCGAGGTCGGCGTGATCAACAGCACGACCTACAGCCGCCATCTCATGAAGTCGCTGGCGCTGGCGCATGTCGAGCCGGGCCTCAAGGCGGTCGGCACGCAGCTCGAGGCGCGCTCCGGGGCCGGAAGCTTCAGGGCCCATGTCGCGCGCACGCCCTTCTATGACCCGATGCGCCTGCGCACGCATCCGCTCGATGAGCGCGCCTGAGAAGCGGACAATTTCGACGTCGCGCGCTGCGCGAGACCAACGGAGACAATGTCATGACCAAACGTATCGCCGTCATCGGCGCCGGGCCGAGCGGCCTCGCGGTGCTCCGCGCCTTCGAGTCCGCGCGCCAGAAGGGCGCCGAGGTTCCGGAGATGGTGTGCTACGAGAAACAGTCCAACTGGGGCGGACTGTGGAACTACACATGGCGGACGGGCCTCGACGAATTCGGCGAGCCGGTGCACGGCTCGATGTATCGCTACCTGTGGTCCAACGGCCCGAAGGAATGCCTGGAGTTCGCCGACTACTCGTTCGAGGAGCATTTCGGGCGCCCGATCCCGTCCTATCCGCCGCGCGCGGTGCTGCATGACTATATCGCCGGCCGCGTCGAGCGGTCCGGCGTGCGCAAGTTCTGCAAGTTCAACCACGCGGTCCGCGACGTCGACTATGACGCGGCCGCTGACAGCTTTGACGTGACGGTCAACGATCTCGTCGGCAAGAAGCGGATCGTCGAGAAATTCGACTATGTCTTCGTCTGCAACGGGCATTTCTCGACGCCCAACGTCCCCGTCTTCGAAGGCGTCGAGAAATTCCTCGGCCGCGTGCTGCATGCGCATGACTTCCGCTGCGCCGACGAATTCGCCGGCAAGCATGTGCTGCTGATCGGATCGAGCTATTCGGCCGAGGACATCGCGACGCAATGCCACAAATATGGCGCGAAGCGCATCACCTTCAGCTATCGTTCGAAGCCGATGGGCTTCAAATGGCCCGAAGGTTTCGAAGAGAAGCCGCTGCTGACCAGGGTCGTCGGGCGCGCCTGCCATTTCATTGACGGCAGCTCGGTCGACGACGTCGACGCGATCGTCTTCTGCACCGGCTATCTCAACCACTATCCCTTCCTGCCGGACGCGCTTCGGCTCGAAACCCGCACAAGCCTCTATCCGCCGGATCTCTACAAGGGCATTTTCTGGATCGACAACCCGAAGCTGATGTATGTCGGCGCGCAGGACCAGTTCTACACCTTCAACATGTTCGACGCGCAGGCCTGGCATGCGCGCGACGTCGTGCTCGGCCGCGTCGGCCTGCCGGACCGCGCCGCGATGCGCGCGGACAGCGAGGCCTGGGTCGAGCGCAACGCGGCGCTCGAGGACGCCGAGCAGATGATCGACTTCCAGACCGACTACATGCGCGATCTCCTGTCGCAGACCGACTATCCGCATCTCGACGTCGACGCCGTCGCCAGGCTGTTCAAGGAGTGGGAGCGCCACAAGGCGGAGGGCATCCTCACCTATCGCGACCGTTCCTATCGCTCGACGATCACCGGCACGATGGCGCCGCCGCACCACACGGTGTGGATGGCGGCGCTCGACGATTCGCTCGAAGCCTTCCTCGACCAGCCGGAGAGCGCCGCCGCCGAATAGGCGTCGGACGCCTTTGACCCCGGAGCCGCGCGCAGGATCGACGCGCGGCCCGAAACGTCATGGAGACCGCCAGATGGACGCAATGCGCGAACCTTCGTCCGTTCGCAGGACGCGGCTCGTCGCGCGCGGCGGCGCGCCGCTCGTGTTCGAGCTTGAAGCCGGCGACCGCTGCCGGATCGTCGACCCCGAAGGCCGCCAGCCCGGCCTGCTGCTCGCCGCCGGCGGCGGGCTCGACGCAGGCGACCTGAGCCGCGTCGACCTCGCCGAAGTGGCCGGGGAGGCGGCGTGCGCGCTCGCCGCGCTTGTCGCGCGCGGCGCGGACGCGGCGACGATCGCGGGATTTCGCGCTTTCGGCGCCGACGCGCAGGCCGGCGCCGAGGCGACGTTCGAGGCCGGGCGCGACCCTCGCCGCGCGCCGGTCGGCCCGCCGATGGAGCCGCAGGCGCAGACGCCGCCGACCGATCTCGCCGTCGAGATCGCGAGCGCCGGGCCTGCGCGCGGCGTCGCGCCCGCGCCGCTCGCAACGCCGAAGCTCGATCTGCGCGTTGAGGCGTCGACCGCGCGCGCCTATCGCGTCAAGGCGGGCGACTATATCCAGATCATCGACGTCGACTGGCGGCAATGCTCGGATCTTCTCGCCTTCGACGCGGCGGCCCTCGCCGAGGGCGAGGAGCGCGGGCTCGATCCGACCGTCACGCGCACGCTCATGGGCGCGGTCTCGCCCGGGCCGGGGCTTCATTCGAAATATTTCGACGACCGCCTGACGCCGCTCGTCGAGATCGTGCGCGACACGGTCGGCCGGCATGACGCCTTCATGCTTGCCTGCAACACGAAATACTACGACGACATGGGCTATCCGGGCCATGACAATTGCACGGTCAATTTCAACGCTGCGCTCGCGCCGTTCGGCGTCAGGCCGAGGGCGGGCTGGCCCGCGATCAATTTCTTCTACAACACCTTCGTCAACGCGGACGGCTCCATCGGCTTCGACGAGCCGTGGTCGCGCCCCGGCGATTATGTGCTGCTGCGCGCGCTGACCGACCTCGTCTGCGCGACGTCGTCCTGCGCCGACGACATCGATCCGGCGAACGGCTGGAGCCCGACGGACATTCATGTCCGGGTCTATGACGCGTCTGAAAATTTCTCCAAGGGGAGCGCCCATCGCATGACGCATGACGCCGAACCGCGCCTGACGCGCGAAAGCGGGTTTCATCCCCGCGCCAGCGCGCTCACCCGCGCCTTCGTCGACTATCGCGGATTCTGGCTCGCCGACAGCTATTCGGCCGAGGGGCCGATCGCCGAATATTGGGCCTGCCGCGAGCGCGCTGCGATCATGGATCTCTCCGCGCTGCGCAAGTTCGAGGTGATCGGGCCCGACGCCGAGGCGCTGATGCAGCTCGCCGTCACGCGCGACATGAAGAAGCTCGCCGTCGGCCAGGTGGTCTATACGGCGATGTGCCACGAGCATGGCGGCATGATCGACGACGGCACCGTGTTCCGCCTCGGCGAGCGCAATTTCCGTTGGGTGTGCGGCGACGATTATTGCGGCGTGCATTTGCGCAATCTCGCCGCCGCGCGCAGCTTCCACGTCGTGGGTCAGACCTCGACCGACCAGTTGCATAATCTCGCCGTGCAGGGCCCGCGCGCGCGTGACATTCTGGCGCCCGATCATGGTCGCGCCGCCGGCTGTGACGCTCGCCGAACTCAAATATGGTTCCGTTTCCACGACCGGAACCTCGCCGCGTTCCGCGTCGTCGTTTTCGCGCACCGGCTATACGGGCGAGCTCGGCTATGAGGTGTGGTGCCATCGGACCGCGCGCCCGAGATCTGGGACGCGATCATGGCCGCCGGCGCGCCGTATCGCCTCGCGCCGCTCGGGCTCAAGGCGCTCGACATGCTGCGGATCGAGGCCGGCCTCGCCTTCGCGGGCTACGAGTTCTGCGACCAGACGGATCCTTTTGAAGCCGGCATCGGCTTCGCCGTTCCAAAGGACAAGAGCGACCCTTATGTCGGCTCCGAGGCGCTCAGGCGGCGGCGCGAAAATCCCGCATGCAAGCTTGTCGGCCTCGAAATCGACAGCGCCGAGTATGTCGGGCATGGCGACGGCGTGCATGTCGGCCGCGCGCAGATCGGCGTGGCGACGAGCGCGACGCTCGCCGATTCTCGGCAAGACGATCGCGCTCGCGCGGCTCGACGTGTCCTGCGCCGACGTCCGGCGCGGCGGTTGAGATCGGCAAACTCGACGGACAGCAGAAGCGTCTGCGCGCGGAGGTCGTCGCTTTCCCGCATTTCGATCCGCAGAAGACGCGCGTCAGGGCCTGAGCGGAGCGGTCGCGCAGGCCCGGGCTCCGGCGGATCGGGACGATCCGCCGGGAGCCGGCGCAACGGTCAGTCGTAGGACAGGTCTTCGGCGTTGAAGGGCGCGTTGAGCTCGTCCTTGCTGAACGCACTGAAGGCGCGCGCGTAAGACGTTCCCGGTCCGCCGCTGTCCCCCCTTCGCGCTGGGAAGCGTTGGCCGGCGCCAGCGCTCGACCGACGATATGCGCAGCGCCCTGTTGCCTCGGCGAAGCGGATCGAGCTTTCCGAAAAATCGTAGTCGCGCGAGGACGGCTCGCCGGACCGCCCCTTGCGCACGAAGCGCGTGACCGTGGTCGCGCCGCCGTCGCCCATCAGCTGGATGTAGAGCGGACGGTGCACGATCTTTTCGCGCGTGGCCGGATCGACGGCGTCGAGCATGCCCTTGACGAGCGCGCGATAGGCGCCGACGAGCTCGCGCGTCCTGATGTCGCTGCGCACGCGTTCGGAGTAGACGATCTCGTCGCGCCGCGTCATCACCTCGACCATATTGGCCGGCAGCGGCTTCTCTTCGGCGAAGAGATCGACGACGAAGACGCGCTTGCCGTCCGGCCCGCAGCGGTCGTTCACAAGGTCGAGCGGCGAATTCGAGACGACGCCGCCGTCCCAATAGGCCTCGCCGTCGATCATCGTCCAGGGAAAGCCCGGCGGCAGGCTTCCGCTCGCCAGCACATGGTCGGGCGTCAGCGCGTCGACATAGCTGTCGAAGACTTCGAGCTGCGCCGTCTTGACGTTGACCGCGCCGATGAGGAGACGCACCGGGCTCACGCTCAGCTTCGAGAAATCGACGTAGCGGGCGATCAGCGCGCGCATCGGCGCGACGTCGTAAAAGCTCGTCCAGTTGGTCGGCGGGGTCGGCGTCTCGAAGAGGCCGGGCAGCCAGCGCGGCTTGAAGAAATTCGGCAGGCCGAAGGCGAGGGTCTGCATCGAGGCGACGGCGCGGGCCGTCGCGTCCGACACGCCGAACGGCTGGCTGACGGCGAGGTCGGACCAGAAGGCTTCGAGCGCCTGCGTGGCGTGGCGCGGATTGCCGGCGACGATCGCGCCGTTGAGCGCCCCGATCGAAATGCCCGCGACGACGTCGGGGAAGATCTTTTCTTCCTCGAGCGCCTTGACCACGCCGCATTCGAACGCGCCGAGCGCGCCGCCGCCCTGCAGCACCAGCACGGTCTGGTTCGGGAGCGAGTCGAGGGCGAACGCGGGGTCGGGGAGCTTCGGCTTCACCTCGGCGAGATTGATGCGATAGCGGATCATCGCCTCGACGTCGCGGGTCTCCTGGGCCGGGCGCCCCGAGGTGAACAGCGCGCGCGGCACATCGTCCTTGAGATAAAAGAGCGCGAACGACTTGTCGTCGAGAGAGCCGCGCGCGATCTTTTCGTTCGCCTCCTCAGGCGCGCCGAGCATGTTGAAGCTGATGTCGCCGACGTCGCAGAAGAAATAGGAAACCTCGTCGTAGCGCAGCCGCCGCCCGAGCATGTTGCGCGCCGCGAGCCGGCCCTGCCGCACGGCGTTGTCCCAATGCTCGATGTGCCGCCGCCGCGCGAACACCGGGTCCGCGAAGCTCGTCACGTCGCCCGCCGCATAGACCCCGGGGGCGCTGGCGCGAAGCTGATCGTCGACGATGACGAGGCCGTCGTCGAGGTCGAGGCCCGAACCCTTGAGAAACCCGGTCTCCGGGACGACGCCGATGGCGACCATCACGAGATCGCAGGGCAGGCTGCGCCCGCCGCTCGTCTCGACCGCCTCGATCCGGTCGGCGCCGACAAGCCGCGTCACGGTCTCGTCGCAAATCAGGCGGACGCCGCGCGCCTCCATGTGGCGCTCGATGAACGCCGACACGTCGGGCGCCTCGAGCTGCTTCAGGATGCGTTTGCGCCGCTCGACGATCGTGACCGAAAGCCCGAGCTCGACGAGCGTCATGGCGATCTCGCTGGCGAGGAAGCTGCCGCCGACGACGACGGCGCTTTTCGCGCCGGCCTCGATCTGGCGGCGCGCCGCCTCGCAGTCGGCGGCCGTGCGCAGATGATGGACGTTCGGCCTGTCGGCGCCCGGCAGGTCGAGCCGGACCGGCCGCGCGCCTGTGGCGATGAGCAGGGATTTGTAGCCGATCTCGTCGCCCGCGGCCGTGCGCGCCGCGCGGCGGGCGGGGTCGAGCGCCACGATTTGCGTGCGGAGCGCGAGCTCGATCTTCTGCTCGGCGTAAAAGCTTTCAGGATGAAGCAGGATCTTGTCGGCCGAAAACGCTCCCGAAAGCAGCTGCTTTGAGAGCGTCGGGCGGAAATAGGGCGGACGGTCGTCCGCCGAAACCATCAAAATCGAGCTGGACGCCCCTTCGAGCCGAAGGGTTTCGGCCGCGGTCGCCGCCGCCGGCCCGCCGCCCAGCAGGAGATGATCGACGTCTCTTTCACTCATGCGCGGGTCCTGGCCGTTGGATCTTGCGGCTGCGACGGCGTGCGCCGCGCTTGCCGCAGCTTCTGGCTTAAAGCATCGCCGCGCCGGATTGAACCTGTATGATCGACAGGGCGGGCGCAGCCGCGCCTTCGCTTGCGCGCGCCAGCCTACGCACCCCAGCCTGCGCGCCCCGGTCTGCGCGCCTCAGTCGCTGGGTCTGCCGACGACGGGAAGCTCGGCGCTCCTTGAGCGCCGCCGGCGCTCCTCCGACCAGAGATCGGCGATGACGCCGTAAAGAAAGGCCGTCGTGAGGCCGACCAGAATGACGCCGTTCAGCGCTTCGAGCGCGCCCATGAGGCGCCAGCGCTCCGGCAGCACGTCGTCGGCGTGGCCATAGGTGGTCATGGCGTTGAGCGAATAGAGCATCGCCCGGCGCATGGTCGGCAAGGCGTCGAGGCCGCGATAGGCGAACGCCCAGACCAGCGCCTCAAGCCCATGCAGGACCGTCACGACCAGCGTGGCCGCGCCCGCCACGAGCGTGAAGCGCGCGATGTCGCGGCGAAACGTCGCCGCGAGGCCGAGCAGCTTCGGAAGCCGCGTGTTGAACGCGCCGAAGCCGATGACATGAAACAGCACCGTCGCCAGAATCAGCGGCAGGCTCCACAGCCAGTCTGACGTCCAGAAATCCCCTGCGAACATGCGTCGTCGGCCGCCTTCTCTGTTCCGGGGCCGCGTCGCCCGCGCCATCAGGCCCGGGCGACGCGAAGGAGGCTCAGACCCGCCTGACCGCCGGCGGCGTCCAGCTGCCGTTCAGGATCGTCGGATCACTCTCGCTCGGCCAGTAGAGCCGCAGCATCAGGATGAACTTGCCCTTGGGCGCGGGCAGCCAGTTCGACTCCTTGTCGGGGCCAGGCGACTCATTCTGGATCAGCAGGTCGACCGAGCCGTCGGCGTTGGCCTTCAGATCCTGTCGCGGGCTGATCGAATAGCGGTCGATCGGGTTCTCGACGAAGAAATATTTATCGTCATACATGGTCAGCGACCAGAAGCCCTTCGCCGGCGGCGACATGCCCTTTTTGAAGGTCATGACGTATTTTTCAGAGCCCTGATAGGCGCGGGCGAGAACGCCCTCGCCCGCGCGCTGCGAGACCGGATAGACGGCGTCCTGCGGCAGATTGGCGCCAAGGCCGATCACGGTGACGAGCGCGCGCTGCAGATAGTCGGTCCCGTAGCGGCCGGTCTTGAGCGTATAGGCCCAGCCGGCGCTCTCCTTCATGTCGCCGTCGCTGAACTTGAAATGCAGCATGATGCGGTCCTGCGCGACCTTGGGGATGCGCTTGGCGAGGACCGGATCGAATTTGCTTTTGTCGAAATCCTTGCCGGGGACGATCCCGACGTCGGCGAGCTTCTCGAGCATCGGCCCGTCGGCTTTCGCCGGGGGGTTGGTCTTCATGAGCTCGGCGAGCAGCGTGAAATAGTCGACGGCGTCAAAGGCGTTGACCTGCTCGCGCACCGCCGTCTTCATGTCGATCGACGGATCGACCTTGCCGGCGGGCGGCGTCCAGGCCTTGCCCCAGGCGCTGAGCGGATAAATCTTGATCTGGTCCTGCAGCGCATGGACGGCCTTGTAATCCTCAGGCGTGCCCGTGCAGTAGATGCGGCCGAGCAGCCAGACGAGGCTCGTCGGCGAGCGCACCTTGACGACGCCCTGCGGCAGCTCGCCCTTCCAGTCCGGGCCGACGACGGCGTAGGTCTGCGGCCCCGTGCCGGTGGTGCGCTTGCCGGGGGCCGAGAACACATTGGTCCAGCCGTCGAGCATCGGGAACAGCGCATAGCGCCCGTTCATCTCGGGCAGGGCGACGATCCACGGCTCGTCGCCGACCTCGAAGAAGGCGGTCGTATAGAGCGTGTCGGCGTTGGGGGCGGTGACGTCGCGGAATTTGGCGCTTGGGTATTCGCGCGCCTTGAGGAGGGTTCCCATCGGCGCCTTCAGCGCCTCCGGCGCGGCGACGTTGGTCATGACCCTGCGGGTCATCTCCAGGGTGACGAGCGGATAGCCATAGACATAGGCGTCGACGGCGTCGGCGAATTCCTGGGTGTGCTCGACGAAATCGGCCACGGGCCCGTCGAAGGCGAAGGCTTCGGAGACGGAGCCGGCGGCGACGAGGCTGAGGCCGCCGAGAGAGACGGCGCGGCGTGTCGGCATGGGGAACATTCCCTGGGCTTGAGCAGGAAGGGGAGGTTGGACAGGCCAGCGCCCCTAGCATGCCGACGACCCTGCGGCTTGACTTTAGCGGACAGGATTCTGACGGTCCGGACAAGACGCGAAGGCGTCGCGGCGACGCGACGCCCGGCGGCGGCGGCCGGGGGCGTGCGCCGCGCCGGCGGCCCGCCCCCGAAAACTCAGTTCTTCGCCTTGTCGACGAGCTTGTTGGCGCCGATCCACGGCATCATCGCGCGCAGCTTCGCGCCGACCTCCTCGATCGGATGGGCCGCGGCTTTCGCGCGCGTGGCCTTGAACGAGGTCTGGTTGACCTTGTTCTCGAGCATCCAGTCGCGCGTGAACTTGCCGGACTGGATGTCGTCGAGCACGCGCTTCATCTCGGCCTTGGTGGCGGGGGTGACGATGCGCGGGCCGGTGACATATTCGCCATATTCGGCGGTGTTCGAGATCGAGTAATTCATGTTGGCGATGCCGCCTTCATAAATCAGGTCGACGATCAGCTTCACCTCGTGCAGGCATTCGAAATAGGCCATCTCGGGGGCGTAGCCCGCCTCGACCAGGGTCTCGAAGCCGTTGCGGATCAGCTCGACGAGGCCGCCGCAGAGCACCACCTGCTCGCCGAAAAGATCGGTCTCGCATTCCTCGCGGAAGGAGGTCTCGATGATGCCGGCGCGCCCGCCGCCGATGGCCGAGGCGTAGGAGAGCGCGAGGTCATGGGCCGCGCCGGTCGCGTCCTGCGCCACGGCGATGAGGCAGGGCACGCCGCCGCCGCGCTTGTATTCAGAGCGCACGGTGTGGCCCGGGCCCTTGGGGGCGACCATCAGCACGTCGAGGTCCTTGCGCGGCTCGATCAGGTTGAAATGCACGTTGAGGCCGTGCGCGAACAGCAGCGCCGCGCCCTGCTTGAGGTTCGGCGCGAGGTCCCTGGCGTAAATGTCGCCCTGCAGCTCGTCCGGGGTGAGCATCATCACCACGTCGGCCCATTTGGCGGCGTCCGCGACGCTCTTGACCTCAAGCCCTTCGCCCTTCGCCTTCTCGGCGGTGGGGGAGCCTTCGCGCAGCGCGACGACGACGTCCCTGACGCCGGAATCGCGCAGGTTCAGCGCATGCGCATGGCCCTGGCTGCCGTAGCCGACGATGGCGACCTTCTTCGACTTGATCAGGTTGAGGTCGGCGTCACGATCATAATACACGCGCATGGAGGCTGTGCTTTCTTTCAGGTCCCGCCGCGCTTCGGCGGCTTTCGCGTTGACGCGCCGCGCGGGTTCTCGCGCGGCGCCGTTGAAGGGGGATAGGGCGCGGGCCGCGCTCACATCGGCTGCGGCCCGCGCGAGATGGCGGCGACGCCGGTGCGCGAGACCTCGACGAGGCCGATCGGCTTCATGAGCCCGACGAACTGGTTGATCTTCGAGGCTGCGCCGGTGAGCTCGAACACGAAGCTGTCGATCGAGGCGTCGACGACGCGGGCGCGGAAGGCCTCCGCAAGGCGCAGCGCCTCCTCGCGGTCGGGGCCGCGGCCGGCGACCTTGATCATGGCGAGCTCGCGCTCGACCGAATCGCCGCGCAGGGTGAGGTCGGTCACCTTGTGCACCGGCACGAGACGGTCGAGCTGGTGGCCGATCTGCTCGATGGCGGGAGGCGCGCCGGTGGTGACGATGGTGATGCGCGAGAGGTGCTCGCTCTGCGCCACCTCGGCCACCGTCAGGCTCTCGATGTTGTAGCCGCGGCCGGAAAAAAGGCCGACGACGCGGGCGAGCACGCCCGGCTCGTTGTCGACCAGCACGGACAGCGTATGGGTCTCCACATTGGCCTTGCCGGCCGACGAGGAATAGGGCGAGAGCGGCGCGGCGGGCGCGGGAGGGGAGGTGGTCACGGCGTTCATGTCTCTTTACACCAGCATGCGGCCGGAGGCGTCGATCACGGATTCGATGTCGTCCTGATCGGGCAGCAGCATTTCATTGTGGGCCTTGCCCGAGGGGATCATCGGCAGGCAGTTCTCGGTCTTGTCGACGAGGCAGTCGAACACCACGGCGCGCGGCGAGTCGATCATCTCGCGGATGGCGTCGTCGAGGCTCGCCGGGTCGGAGCAGCGCATGCCCTGGAGGCCATAGGCCTCGGCGAGCTTGACGAAGTCGGGCAGGGCCTCGGAATAGCTGTGCGACAGGCGCCCGCCATGCAGCAGCTCCTGCCACTGGCGCACCATGCCCATATATTCATTGTTGAGGATGAACACCTTGACCGGCAGGCGGTACTGCAGCGCGGTCGACAGCTCCTGGATGTTCATCAGGATCGAGGCCTCGCCGGCGATGTCCACCACCAGCGCGTCGGGGTTCGCGAGCTGCGCGCCGATCGCCGCCGGCAGGCCGTAGCCCATGGTGCCGAGGCCGCCCGACGTCATCCAGCGGTTCGGCTCCTCGAAATGGTAATGCTGCGCCGCCCACATCTGGTGCTGGCCGACCTCGGTGGTGATGAAGGTCTTGCGCCCCTTGCTCAGCTGGTAGAGGCGCTCGATCGCGTATTGCGGCTTGATGACGCTCGACGAACCCCGGTACGAGAAAGACTTGCGCGCGCGCCAGGCCTCGATCTGGTTGAACCAGGGTTCGAGCGCCTCGGCGTCGGGCCGCTCGCCGCGGGCGCGAAACGCCTCGAGCGTCTGGCGCAGCACATGGGCGCAGTCGCCGACGATGGCGAGGTCGATCTTGACGTTCTTGTTGATCGAGGACGGGTCGATGTCGACATGGATCTTCTTCGAGCCCGGCGAGAAGGCGTCGAGCCGGCCGGTGATGCGGTCGTCGAAGCGCGAGCCGACGGCGATCATCAGGTCGCAGTCGTGCATGGCGTTGTTCGCCTCATAGGAGCCGTGCATGCCGAGCATGCCGAGCCATTTGTCGCCGGACGCCGGATAGGCGCCGAGCCCCATCAGGGTCGAGGTGATCGGAAAGCCGGTGAGGGCGACGAGCTCGCGCAGCAGGCGCGAGGCGTCGGGGCCCGAATTGATCACGCCGCCGCCGGTGTAGAAGATCGGCCGCCTCGCCGCCAGCATGAGCGAGACGGCGTGCTCGATCTTGTCGACGTCGCCTTCGAGGCGCGGCTTGTACGTCTTGTGCTCGATGCGCTCGGGGCCGAAATAATCGCCCGTGGCGAACTGCACGTCCTTCGGAATGTCGATCACGACCGGGCCGGGGCGGCCGTTCTGCGCGACATAGAAGGCCTCGTGCAGGATGCGCGGCAGATCCTCGATCGTGCGGACAAGATAATTGTGCTTGGTGCAATGGCGCGTGATGCCGACCGTGTCGCATTCCTGGAACGCGTCGGAGCCGATCAGATGCGTCGGCACCTGGCCCGTGATGCAGACGAGCGGGATCGAATCCATCAGCGCGTCGGTGAGGCCGGTGATGGCGTTGGTGGCGCCGGGGCCCGAGGTCACGAGCAGCACGCCGACCTTGCCCGAGGAGCGCGCATAGCCTTCCGCCGCATGGGCCGCGCCCTGCTCGTGGCGGACCAGCACATGGACGATCTCGTTCTGATGGAACAGCGCGTCGTAGATCGGCAGCACGGCGCCGCCCGGGTAGCCGAACAGCGTGTCGACGCCCTGGTCCTTGAGGGCGGCCACGACCATTTCGGCGCCGGTCATCAGATTGGACATGCTCGTCTCCAGAATGCGGACCGCGAACCGCGGCGTCTGCGGCCCGGTCAGGCTCGCCGCGGCGCCGGCCGGGTCCGCGGGGCCGGGGCGCGGGCAATAAAAAAGGCCCCTGAAGGGCCTCGGACGCGCGCCGGCGGAAGAAGCGGAGCTATCTCCGTTCCAGGCCCGGCGCGCAGGATACGATAAGGGAAGAATCCAAGAGTCCAGCCTCAGGAAAAGCTCCGGCTGCCTATAGCCCGGCGCCGCGCGGCGGTCAACGGATTTTCACAAATCAGATGAAACGTCATGAAGGCGCCTTAAGAACGGACGCATGACCCTTCGCCCCCGCGACTTGCGCAAACCTCCGTCGCCGGTCAGGCTCGTCGCATGACAGCCTCCGCTCCCGCCGTCGTCCGGCGCCTCACCGCGCGCGCCCTTCTGCTCGGCGACCGCCTCGACTCCGCCGGCCTCGAACGCGCCGACGCCTTTTCGACCAATCCGCTCGCCTTCAGGGCCGGGAGCGACGGTTTCGTCGCGCTCTACCGCTTCGGCGTCGCCGTCATGATCGGCCTGTCGCCGCTCGAAGAAGACGACGTTTTGAATCTCGTCAAGCTGCGCGTCTTCGGCCAGCACGAGCACGTCGACGACGAGACGGCGATTCTCGCCATCGCGCCGGGCGGCGACGACCGGGTCGAGCCCGACGGGCCGATCGAGCTGCGCGACGAGTCGCCCGAGCGCATGCTGGTCGTCTGCGACGCGCTGGCGAAAAGCGTCTCGCTGGGGCGCGACGAGCGCGAGGTCAACGCCGTGTTCGACGTGGTCGAGCCCTTCGCCGCGAGCCTCGCCAAAAGCGGCCGCGCGCCCTGGCGCCGGCGCTCCATGCTGAAGCTGATCGGCGAGACCCTGATCGCGCAGCATCGCGTTTCGGGGCGCGTCGCCGTCGAGGAGAAGCCCGACGTGCTCTGGGACCGGCCCGACCTCGAGCGCCTCTATGCGCGGCTCGAGGACGAATATGAGCTGCGCGAGCGCGCCGGCGCCCTGACGCGCAAGCTCGACATGATCGTCGGCACGGCGCGCATCCTGACCGACATCCTCGACGCCGACCGCGCCACACGGCTCGAGGCGACCATCGTCATCCTGATCGTCGCCGAGATCCTGCTGACCATCGGCCAGCTCATTTTTCTCAAGCACGCCTGATTTCTTGGCGCGCCGGCGCCGGCGCGGCGCCCGCAATTTCGGACGAAAAGCGCGCTCAAGCGGCGCGCGGTCCTTGGTCGCCGGATGCGCGGCCGGGCGGCCGGGCTGAAAATCGCGCCTGCAATTTTTGCGGCGAGGCGCTAAAAGCAGGGCCCAACGAAGCTCAAGCGGACGCCCAGCGCATGAATGAAACGTCGGATCAACCGGGCGTGGCCGTCGCCCCGGAGCAGGGGCAGGGGCAGGCGGACCGGCGGGCGGACCCGCCGGCGCCCTGGCTGAAGCTCACGCTCGAGATCGGCCCGCTGCTGCTGTTCGTGCTGGCCAACGCCCGGCCGCAGCTGTTCCACGGGCTTGCGGCGCTGGTCGTTCCGGAGGCGCTGCTCGAAGGCGAGCAGGCCGGGCTGTTCACGGCGACCTTCGTGCTGGTCGCGGCGGTTCTGGCGGCGCTCGCCGTCTCGTGGGCGCTGACGCGGCGCATTCCCACCGTGCCGCTGATCACGGCGGGCCTCGCCGTGGCCTTCGGCGCGCTGACCCTCTATCTGCACGACGCCACCTTCATCAAGATGAAGCCGACGATCCTTTACGTCTGTTTCGCGGCGGCGCTGCTCGCCGGGCTCGCGGTCGGGCGTCCCGTGCTGCCGATCCTGTTCGACCATGCGCTGAGCCTGACCGAGCGCGGCTGGCGGCTCCTGACCTGGCGCTGGGCGCTGTTCTTCCTGGCGCTCGCGGGGCTGAACGAAATCGTCTGGCGCACCCAGACGACCGACGTCTGGGTGATGTTCAAATTCCCGGGACTTCTGATTCTGGTCTTCGCCTTCACCCTCGCCCAGACGCCTTTCGTCATGCGCCACAAGCTCGAGGGGGCGGAAGCGGAAAAGGCGCCCGAGCATTTTTGAGGGCGGGCAAGACGCCTGGACGCGATAAGGCGCGTCAGATGCGATATTGCTGGATGCGGGTGGTGCGCAGCCCGGCGAGCCCGTGCTGGTCGATCGACATCTGCCACGACAGGAACTCGTCGACCGTCAGGGCGTAGCGGGCGCAGGCGTCTTCGAGGGAAAGAAGCCCGCCGCGCACCGCGGCGACAACCTCCGCCTTGCGGCGGATGACCCAGCGCTTGGTGGTCGCCGGCGGCAGGTCGGCGAGCGTCAGCGGGCTGCCGTCGGGGCCGATGACATATTTGGAGCGGGCGCGGCTCGGTTCGGCCATGAACTTCGACTCTTCTGGCGGACGACGGAACGACGCGACGATAGGCGCCTTGTTTTAAGAAACGCCTAAGTCGCAGCCGTTATTTTGTTAATGATTTCTGATTACTAGGCGCTTTTGAAGCATATCGGGCCCGCGCCCGCGCCATTCCCGTTTCAACTTGGAACGATCTTGACGTTACGCTGGGGCGCCGGCGCGAACGGGGCATGCGCCGGCGCCGCGTCTTTGTTTGCAATAAATCTATTGTTGGACGACGCGCGCCCCGCGCCGTTGCGCCGTCCGCGCGGAACGTTTATCTCATTGTTAACGCGGGGCCGCGAGGGCGCCGCGCGGCGGCCCCGGGCCGCCAGGCCTCTGGAGCCCGGACGGTCCGGGCCGAAGGCGCGGGCGAGCAGCGACGGCGATCATGACCTTGAGCGAGACGCACGCAGTTTCCGTTTCGCCCGCGGCGCCCGGGCCTGACGCGCGCGCGCACGCAAACCTCAACTCGCTCGGCCTGCCGAAGCCGCCGGCCGAGACGCGCGTCGTCGTCGCCATGTCGGGCGGGGTCGATTCGTCGGTCGTCGCCGCCCTCATGAAGGAGGAGGGCTATGACGTCATCGGCGTGACGCTGCAGCTCTACGACCATGGCGAGGCGATCCATCGCAAGGGCGCCTGCTGCGCCGGGCAGGACATCCATGACGCGCGCGCGGTCGCGGCGCGGCTCGGCTTCCCCCATTACGTGCTCGACTATGAGGAGCGCTTCCGCGAAAAGGTGATCAATCCCTTCTCGCACAGCTACGCCACGGGCGAGACGCCGATTCCCTGCGTCTCGTGCAACAGCGAGATCAAATTCGCCGACCTGTTCGAGACCGCGCTCGACCTTGGCGCCGACGTGCTGGCGACCGGCCATTACGTCGCGACCGAAGCCGACGAAAACGGCGCGCGCAGCCTGCGCCGCGCCGTCGACGCGGCGCGCGACCAGAGCTATTTCCTGTTCGCCACCACGCGCCGCCAGCTCGCCCTGCTGCGCTTTCCGCTCGGCGACATGACCAAGGCCGAGACGCGCGCCCACGCCCGCCGCTTCGGCCTCATCGTCGCCGACAAGGCCGACAGCCAGGACATCTGCTTCGTGCCCGACGGGCGCTACGCCGACATGATCGAGCGCCTCTCTCCCGGCGCGGCCGCGCCGGGAGACATCGTCCATGTCGACGGCCGCGTGCTCGGCCGCCACGCCGGCGTCATCCATTACACCATCGGCCAGAGGCGCGGCCTTGGCCTTGGCGGCGGACGTCCGGGCGAGCCGCTCTTCGTGGTGCGGCTCGACGCCGCCCGCGCCCGGGTGATCGTCGGGCCGCGCGCGGCGCTCGCGACGCGGCGTGCCCGCCTGCGCGACGTCAACTGGATCGGCGAGGGCGAGCTTTCCGACCTCCCGGCCGAGGGCCTGCCGGTCTGGGCGCGCGTGCGCTCGTCGCGGCCGCCGACGCAGGCGCGCCTCATCGTCGCCGACGGCGCCTGCGTCGTCGCCTTCGCCGAAGACGAAGACGGCGTCTCGCCGGGCCAGGCCTGCGTCTTTTATGACTCCGACGCGCCCCGCGCCCGCGTGCTCGGCGGCGGATTCATCGCCGCGACCGAGCCCGCCGCAGAATACGCCGCCTTTGCGTCGGCCGCGGGCGCCGAAGCGCCGGCCGGAGCCTGAAAGGCCCTTATCAAACGCTTCGTTCGCCCCTAAAGCTTGCCGCGCCTTTTCGCGCGCGGCGCGGGTTGATCGGAGGAGCCTCGTGAGCGGCCGGGAATTTTCCAAGACTGACGCCCCCGCGCGCGCCGGCGCGCTGACCGACAACAGCCATGTCGCCGCCTCCTATGCGCGCTGGGCGCCCGTCTACGACCTCGCCTTCGCCCTCGTCATGCGGCCGGGCCGGCGCGCCGCGGCGGCGGCCGCGAGCCGGCCGGGCGGGCGCGTGCTCGACGTCGGCGTCGGCACGGGGCTCGAACTGCCGATGTTCGACCGGGCGACGCGCCTCGTCGGCGTCGACCTCTCGGAGCCGATGCTGGCGCGCGCGCGGGCGCGCGTGAGGGCGGAGCGCCTCGCCAATGTCGAGGGCCTGCTGGTCATGGACGCGACGCGCCTCGCCTTTCCGGACGCAAGCTTCGACGCCGCCGTCGCGCCCTATGTGCTGACCGTGGTGCCGGACCCGCACGCCATGCTCGACGAGATCTGGCGGGTGACGAAGCCTGGCGGCGAACTCGTGCTCGTCAATCATTTCGGGGCGGACTCGGGGCCGCTCGCCCTGATCGAGCGCCAGCTCGGCAAGCGCAGCGCGCAGCTCGGCTGGAAGCCGGAGTTTCCGTGGGAGACGCTCGGCGGCTGGATCGCGAACAGGCCGGGGGCGCGGCTCGTCGAGCGCCGGCCGCTTGCGCCGTTCGGCCTGTTCGTGCTGGCGCGGGTGCGAAAGGAAGGCTGAGGCTCAGGCGATGATGTCGGGCGTCAGCATGTCTTCGATGAAGGTGACGCGGTCGCGCAGGGCGAGCTTGCGCTTCTTGAGCCGCTGAATCTGAAGCTGGTCGGCGGCGCCGCGATGGAGCAGGGCCTCGATGGCGGCGTCAAGGTCGCGATGCTCCTGGCGCGCGTGCTCAAGCTCGGCCATCCAGGACTTGCGCTCCTCCTCGCTCAGCTTTTCGGCCATGAATGTCGACGCTCCGGGCCCCGCCGGGCCGATTGGTTCAAGCAGAAACGTCCCGGGGCTTGCGCTCCGCAGACGCGAGGCGAGATTTTTGGGCCATGGCGCGCGTCGGCGTCAATGGGCCGGCGCCGGAAAAGCGAGGCGGGGGGCGGCGGCGTCAAACCTCGCATTCGCCGCCTGAAGAATATGAAATTTACACGAAGTCCTTGCGAAGCCCTTCGCGAAACCAAAATCCTGTGGCAGACTGCCAAGGTGCGAAGACTTCAACAAGGAGTTCTGCATGTCGATCGAAAATCATCTGACGGCCCTCGAGCAACGTCATGAAACGCTCGAACGGGAGATCGAAAAAGCCCTGATGCGCCCTGCGACTGACGAACTGAAGCTCGCCGAACTCAAACGCCGTAAACTGCAGCTTAAAGACGAAATCACGAAGCTGAGACACGAGGCGCTGGCTCCCTCCCTGCACTGATCTTTCTCAACTTTACGCGCGCAATCAAAAATCGGCGTCGGTTCTTGTCGGCGCGCTGATTTATGCTGCAAGCGCGTTTTTGCGACGCGGCAATTGCTGGCGGGCGCGCAGGCGGAGCCTTTATTTTCTCTCCAAATCTCTGATCTGCGGCCCGCTCAAGACGCGGCGTCAATCATGCGGCGCGTCACTTCGAACCGCGCCGCGGCTGACGGCCCAGGCCTTGAGCCGGTCAAGCCGTGAGCCGGTCAGGCCTTGCGTTGACGGGCTGGGGGAGGGCAATTCCGCGGGCGGAACGCTTTCGCCTGAGGTTCATGACGCGCCGTTCGGACGGACCCCGGCCGCCAGAGCGTGCCTGCGCCCCTGCGCAACGGTATGGTCTCGCGCCGGCGAAACGCGCCAAAAATCGCCGACCCAGGGAAAATCATGCGGCGAACGACGCGATCCCGCTTGGCGCGGGGACGAAAAATCGGCTAAGACGGTCGTCAGGCAGGCACCCGTAGCTCAGCTGGATAGAGCGTCGCCCTCCGAAGGCGAAGGCCACACGTTCGAATCGTGTCGGGTGCGCCATCTGCTATGGTTCAGACGCATGGCGATGGATATTTCTTGAAGTGTAGGTCAAAGACAGCCTCGCGCTGCTGCGCGGCCTGATCCAGCCGGCCACAGTTGATTGCTCGGCTCAGATGCCGATCGAGTATCCCGAAAATCCGTTTTGGTATGATACTCGACAGGCTGGCGTCGCATTATCTTTCATCAAATTTCGACTGCGCTTTTCTAACAGTCTCCCAATGCTCTTTGGCCCAATCGACCAAGCCTTGGGTCGGGCCAAGCAGGCTCTTCCCCATGCGGGTGATCTCATATTCCACGCGGGGCGGCACTTCGGGAAACAGCTCTCGGATGACCAATCCATCGCGCTCCAGATTCTTCAGAGTGGTCGACAGCATTCGCTGCGAGATCCCGGGAATCGATCGTTCGAGCTCGGAAAATCGTGCGCGACCACCCAGGAGGTCGAGCGAGAGAATTACGAAGATCGTCCATTTATCCCCGATCTTGGTGAGCAGCTCGCGCACCGCCATCGGGTCGGAACTTTTGCAGATCGCTGCGGGATCAAGCGGCGCTGGTTTGCTGGTTTTTCTCATAGCTTACCTCGACGTTAGTAGCTGAAGTGAAAGTGCCTTCTTCTCTGCAATTAGCTTCTCATATATATGTTGCTCTCAAGTGGTAAGCAAATCTATATGAGCAAGGAGGCTCAGATGCCGAACCAGAATGAGGATATCCAGAAGTCGAGCGCGCTGCCGCCAGCCGTACTTGTGCTAGGGGGAACGGGCCGAAGCGGGGCGCTGGTGGCGCAGGGCCTCGCCGAGCGCGGCTTGCATGCGCGGACGGCAGCGCGCAGCGGCGCGGACGTGAAGTTCGATTGGGATGATGTGGCGACATATGGTCCCGCGTTGGCCGGGGCAGATCGGGTGTATCTCGTGACGCCTGTCGGCCGGACGAAGTTTGTTCATCAGGTCGCCGAATTCTTCGACCTCGCGACGGCAGCCGGAGTGCGCCATGTGACGTATCTGAGCGCCTACGCTAGCGACAAGGCGCCGGCGGAGATCGAAATCTACGCCGTCGAACGCGAACTCGCCCGGCGCACCGCCTTCAGCCACTCCATTCTGCGTCCGGCGTGGGTCATGCAGAATTTCAGCGATCAGCATCTGCCGCTTATCGGCGACGCCTTCATCGTACCCACCGGCGGTCAGAAGGAAGCCTTTGTCGATGCACACGATATCGCGGCGGTCGCAATCGAAACGTTGATCGATCCGGAGGCTCATGCCGGGGCGCTCTATTCGCCGACCGGCCCCGAGGCGCTCACGGTGGCCGAAGTCGCCGAGATCGTCAGCAGCGCCGTCGGCCGCCCCATCGTCCATGCCGACATCGACGCGGATGCCTGGATCAATGGCGCGGTCGAAGCAGGCTTTGTGCCTGCCGACTATGCAGTGATGCTTCGCTGGCTGACTGGAACGATCATCTCCGGGAACGGCGCGACGCCCAATGGCGATGTGGAAAAAGTCACAGGTCGTCCTGCGACCAGTTTCCGTGACTTTGCCATGCGCCATGCGGCGGCCTGGTCTCTTCAGCCGGCTGGCTGAGCCAATGGGAGCAGCCGGTGGGACGCCATCATGTCGCGCCGGACTATTCCACGTAAACCAAGCTCTATGGAGGGCCTAGGGTCTGGACCCATAAAATGGTTGGCGTGATCAGCGGTTTGTGATTCACGGCTTCCGAAAGGAAGCGTCGATGAATCGGGATCAGTTCTGGCTGACGGACGAACAATTTTCAAAGATCGAGCCGCATCTGCCGACAAACACGCGCGGCAAGCGGCGGGTGGATGATCGCCGCGTGATCAGCGGGATCGTTCAAGTTCTGAAATCTGGCGGTCGATGGATCGACGCGCCGCAGGAATATGGACCGAGGAAGACGCTCTACAATCGCTTCGTCCGGTGGGCGGAAAAGGGCGTGTGGACGGCCTTGTTTCAAGCTCTTGCGCAAGCGGGCGGGCCACCGGCCGAGGTTCTGATCGACAGTTCGGCGGTCAAGGCGCATCGCTCGGCCGCAGGCGGTAAAGGGGGGAGAAAAATCAGGCGGTTGGTCGCTCGCGGGGTGGGCGAACGACGAAAATCCACGCGCTGACCGATGCCCTGTGTCGCCCGCTGGCGTTCATACTGAGCGGCGGGCATGTCGCCGATTGCACCGCTGGCGCGGCGTTGCTCACACAGCTTCCCGTCTGCGACATTCTCCACGCCGACAAAGGTTATGACGCCAACGCCATCCGCCGCCAGGTCGAGGATCGCGGCGCGATGCCGAACATCCCACCCAAGGCCAGCCGGAAATGGAAAAACTGCTTTTCGCCAGTCCTTTACCGAAACCGGAACGCCATCGAGCGGATGTTCTGCCGGTTGAAGGACTTTCGGCGCGTCGCAACGCGGTACGACAGAAGCGCCGCGAATTTCCTCGCCGCCGTCCACATCGCTGCGACTGTCAGCTACTGGTTATGAGTCTGGACCCTAGGAAATCGCTGCCAGCTCGGACTTCAGTTCGTCGCAGGTATGGTCGATCATCGTGCGCGCGAAGGCATTGACGGGAAGTCCTTCGACCCGCTGGTATTTGCCGTCCGCGCAGGTGACGGGCACACCGCAAACGATTCCTTTCGGGATGCCGTAGCTGCCGTCCGAGGCAATCCCCATGGACACCCAGCGCCCGTCCGTCCCCACGATCCAGTCGCGCATGTGATCGATGGCTGCGTTGGCCGCCGACGCCGCCGAAGAGGCTCCGCGCGCTTCGATGATCGCGGTGCCGCGTTGAGCGACTTTTGGGATGAAGGTATCTCGATGCCATGTTTCATCGGCGATGATGTCCGGCAGGTGCTGGCCATTTGCCGTGGCGAAGCGCCAGTCGGCGAACATGGTGGGCGAGTGGTTGCCCCAGACAACGATGCGTTCGACATCGCTGACAGGCAGGCCAGCCTTCGCGGCCAGTTGCGACGCCGCCCGATTGTGATCGAGCCGGATCATCGAGGTGATATTCTCGGTGGGGAAACCGGGAGCGTTCGCAGCGAGAATTGCGGCATTGGTGTTTGCCGGGTTGCCCACCACGACAACACGCGCGTCCCGACATGCTGCTTGATCCAGAGCTTTCCCCTGAACGCGGAAAATGTCTGCATTGGCGGCAAGCAGATCGCGTCGTTCCATGCCTTTCGCGCGGGGGCGCGACCCCACCAGAAAGGCTGCGTCAGTATCCTTGAATGCAACGACCGGATCGTCTGTCACGATGATGTCGGTGAGAAGCGGGAATGCGCAGTCTTCGAGTTCCATGACCACACCGCGCACAGCGGCTTGCGCCTGTGGGAGGTCCAGCAGCTGAAGAATGATCGGTTGCGCCGGGCCAAACAGATCACCGTTGGCAAGACGAAACAGGAGGGAATAACAAATCTGGCCGGCCGCTCCGGTCACTGTGATGCGCTTTGCTGGAAGCATGGTGCCGCTCCTTGGTTTTGCGATATTCAAATCGACTGATGATGGGCTGGTGCGCCGCACGAGACCGGAGGGTGCCTTATGGCCTCAGCGCACCCAGCCTTCGGTCTTCATGATGGCTGCGCCTCGCTCGCTGGTGAGGAAATCCAGGAATTGCTTGGCCTGCGGATCGGCGTCATGGGCAAGCACGACGTTCACGTCGCGCCAGATGGTGCGGTTTTTAGACAGCTTGACGATTTCAGCGGCATCGGGATGGGTGATCGGCCAGTCCGGCCAGGTGATCCACGCATCCGCGCCCTTCTCGACGAACATCTTGTAGCTGGGACCGCTACCCTTGCCGAAGCCGACGATGTTCTTGCGGAACCGGGCGATGTCCGCGAGCCGGCCTTCGCGACCCGCGACGTCCTCCCATGTTCCCGTGCCGGAGGTGTTGGCGACGCCGGCTCCCTCCGTGACGACGATCTTCACTCCGTCGTTGAGCAGATCGTCAAAACCGCGGATATGCTTGGGATTACCCTTCTTTACGGCGATGATAGCCGGACGCACGTAGATCGGCGTCACGTCGTTCCAGGCGAAATCCTTGTAGGTTTCGAGGAGCGCCGTGATGTCTTCCTCGGCCGTCCCCCAAAGGATGTCAGCATCGGCCTGCGCCTTCTTTGACCAGGTGGGTTCGGGGCCGCCGACGACCTCGACCTTGATGCCTGTCTCTCTGGTAAAGACCTCGGCAACCTTCTTGAAAGCCGTATCCGGCCCACCGGCCCCGTAGAGTCTCACAACGCCGTCGCGCGCATTGTGAACGATCGATGGATCAGGGATTTCATGAGCCATGACGGGTGTCGCCAAGACCAGAGGCACTGCCAGAGCCACGATCAAATTAATGTACTTTCTCCGCATTGGAGACTCCTTCAGTTCGTATTGCCGAGTTGAGAGAGAAGAGCGCGACCAAAGAAAACTCTTCTTCGCGATATGGATGGCGCACTTCTTATTTTTTTCATTTTCCTATTTGGGTTTCATAGAAACTATTGAATCGGGCCAAGCCGACAAGCTGACGACTTCGCTCATGCCCCGCCACATCCGGGACAGTTTCGCTCATTTCCGCTCTGGGCTCCGAAGCGGCTTTGCTCGTTCTCGGCGTGTTGACGGTGGCTCAGCGATCGTTGCGACCTCGATTCCGACAACCTGCCAGGAACACCCGGATTTCAGACGACATCAGTTTCGAAGCGCGCTGCCCAACGAGGATGCTTCAGGCAGGGGGAATTGAAGAGTTCGGTCGTTATGACGCCATTGAGCGTGCGGCTGGCCACCATGATCCAGAGCGATGCCAACCCGATCGTCATGACATCTGCGCCGATGGCGAACAGGTTAAGACCAGTGGCCCGATAAAGCGCGAACGTCGCAAGCGTGTAGACTGCGAGCGGAAAGGTGAAGCCCCACCAACCGAGGTTGAACGGAAGACCTTCCCGGAGATAGCGCAGGGTCTTGAGCACCGCGAGGGCGAGCCACCACACGCCGTAACCCCAGAGTATGATGCCGCCAATGACGCCGAAGCCTAATGCGGTGTCGCCGATATTGGCGTGGCCGTTCGCAGCAAATATGGCAGGCGCGTCGCCGCCAAGCAGCAGCAGACCGAGCGCCCCCGTGCCGATCGGGCCGAGCGCGAGCCACGCGGAAACGCCCATGTCGCGCTCAGGCAGCTTATGCAGGGCCAATCGCAAGACCAGCAAGACAAGAATGCTCATCGCGAGCGGGACCGAGCACGCCCACAGTACATAGCCCAGCACCAACACGAGCAAGCCTTCCTGCGCCGCCAGGTGCGGCGCCAGCAAACCGGCACTCGCCGCAGCGACTTCGCAGGCCACGATGGGCAGGAGCCACACCGCGGTAAGCTTCTCGATGCTGTGCTCCTGGCGCGTGAACATCAGATACGGCACGGCGATACCGCAGACCGCCGACAAGGCCGCGTCGAGCCACCACAAGGCGTGGGCTATGGCGATCGCCTGTGGCCCCAGCATCGCCGGCCCGAAGGCGATGAAGCCGTTCACGATGGTCGCAAGACCCATCGGAATAGTGCCGAAGAACATCGACATCACCGGGTGGTGGAAGATCCGCTTGGCCTCGTCAAAATAACAGGCCCAGCGCGCCGCATAAAGCAGGCTGAAGAGCGAGAAGAGCCCGATATTGAAGAGCCAGAGAGCCTCCGCCACCATATGCACGCCGGGCAACGGCATCGGGAATTGGTTCAAAACGAGGGCAAGTGCTCCAGTCCCCATTGTCGCCGCGAACCAATTCGGCGTGAAGTTGCGGACGATCTCCGCGAACGACTTGACGCTGGTGTCCTTGGCCGGCGCGAACTGCTTATGAATATATGTCATGTCTGACCTCTTTTGGGTGAGGCGCGATCTCTGACTAAAGAGATAGGCCGGCCAGACCAATCATTCCAATAGATGTTATAGTTTATAGCAATCTTGAAATAAGATTGATCGTGAGCGACGCACTCCAGCGTCGTTTAGCGAGTAACGACCGCTATCAGCGCGATGACGGTAAAGCCGACACCCAGGGCGATCGGCATGGCCGCAATCTGCCAAAGCGCTTCCCGTCCGGTAATTCGGCCCGTGGCGATATCGACATTCCCATCGAGAAATTTCCGGAACGTGCGCCCGTGTGCGCGCTCGGGGGTCATGTCGCGTCCAAGCGCGGCGCCGCCGACGAAGAGTCCGAAGAAAATGACGCAGAAGAACGTAATGACCGCGAGAACCAACGACGCTTCGCCGCCGCCGAACGCACACCATGCAACAGCGACAAACCAGGCAGCCGTTGCAACCGGGATAGCAACCGCGACGGGGTGGACGCTGGTATCGGGCAGAAGTGCTGGTCTTGGTATCTTCAGTTCAACGGCCTCCAAGACTGGCCGCTGCGCGATCGGCGCAGAGGTATCAAAAATAAGGTCAGCTTTCCGAAGCGTGATGGTCATGGCGCCCTCCATCTCTCGTGTTTCCAAGTTCACGAGGAAGGTATGCCTTCTTGAACAATCCATCCAATAGATGTTATGCCTGCATATAATCTTGATTTTAGATTGGATGAGGTGGCTGGTCGTGACGCTTGAGCAACTCCGGATTTTCGTAGCGGTCGCGGAGCGGCAGCACGTGACGCAGGCGGCCCGAGCGCTGAATCTCGCCCAGTCGGCCGCCAGCCATGCGATCGCAGCACTCGAAGCAAGGCACAACGCGCGACTTTTTGATCGGGTGGGACGCCGGATCGAATTGACGGAGGCGGGCACGGTATTTCTTGCCGAAGCTCAGGCGATCCTGGCGCGGGTTGATCGCGCCGAACTGACCCTGAGCGAGTTTGGGAGCCTTGATCGCGGAACGCTCACGGTGCAGGCCAGCCAGACAATTGCGAGCTATTGGCTGCCTCGGCACCTTGTCGCATTTCGTCGAGCCTATCCGGGGCTCGATATCCGATTGTCGGTTGGAAATACGGCCCAGGTTGCGGAAGCTGTGGAAACCGGCGCCGTCGAACTGGGCTTCGTTGAAGGGGTGGTCGAGCGGGATAAACTCTCCAGCACGCGTGTTGCTTTCGACCAGATGATCCTTGTC
Organism: Methylocella sp.; assembly: GCF_044226135.1. NCBI lineage: Bacteria > Pseudomonadati > Pseudomonadota > Alphaproteobacteria > Hyphomicrobiales > Beijerinckiaceae > Methylocella > Methylocella sp. Next base: position 47,207 of record NZ_JBGAHM010000023.1, read on the forward strand.
GTCGGTGACGAACATCCCTGGGCCGCGGGCAAAGCGCCGAATGCGGACGACCTCGTTGAGAGCGAATGGGTGCTGCGGGAACCGGGTTCTGGGACCAGGTCGGCATTCGAGCACGCGCTTGAAAATGCTGGTGTAGTAGCCCAGCGATTGCGTGTTTCCATGGAACTGCCTTCAAACGAAGCCGTCCGAGCCGCCGTTGAGGCAGGGCTGGGTGCGACGGCGCTTTCAGCGTCGGTAGTGGCTGCGAGCATCGAAAACGGCCTTCTGCACCGTGTCCCGTTCAAGTTGCCACAGCGCGAGTTTCACGTTCTCCGGCATAGTCAGGGCTATCGGTCTCGCGTTGCCGATGCTCTTCTGCAAATCATCCTTCGTCATACCAAAGCGAAGAGCGTCTGATTTTCAAAGTCGTAGATATATAGACCGGGGCAGAGATTTGAGCGCGGGAAAGGCACTTTCCCTCTCCCGGGGCTCCCAATTGGCGGCGACCAGATTCCCAATCCGCGGATTGCAAAAAGCCGCCGGAGGCGTCGTCTTTCACCGCTCAGAGGTCACCGATATGATTCTTTAGTCGACTGTGAAGCTGGGTCAGCTTCTGATCGCGCAGCATGTCGAGAAACGCATCGGCGGACATGGCAGACCGCGAAAGATTTCGCCGGGCATGGGCGAGAGACCCCAGCACCAGCAGGGGCGTCCGGTCGTAGATATCGGCCAGGAAAGCATCGGGTGTCTGGCAGACCAGGCCGTGCGACTTCAGGGCTTCGGCTGGAAAATCGCGCAGGTTCCAAGTCAGGATATGTGAGGCCTTGGCTTCGATCGCAGCCGCAACGACATGGCGATCGTCTGCATCGGGCAAGGTGATGGTTGGGATATGCTTCTCATATCCCGCAACCGTTGCTGCCGGCAGCGCTACGTTCATGAGCCGCTTCGCGACTTCGAGCCGATCGAGCGTGAGGCCAGGCGCGTTGGCGAGGAGGTTGCGCATCCACTCGCCGTGGATCTGTTCAGACCAGCGGGCGTCGAACAAGCGATCGACGCTCGCCTGCACGACGATGTTCCTCAGGTGGAATGGATAGAGGATGCAGGCATCGCAGACCGCGACAACGACGCTAGACGCCATATTGGAGATGCAGATCTTCGGCGTCGGCGGCCAAGGCCTCTGTCGCGGTGCGCTGCGCGTCGAGCTTCGCCTTCAACGCCAACACACCTTTCAGAGGTGCGCGACGATGCTTGCCGACATAGCGGAACGGCAGGTCGCCGATGTCCATGCGGTGTACGACGAGCGGGCGCGAGATGCCGAGGATGACGGACGCCTCCGTGGGGCTCAATTCCTGGTCCTCGACGAGAACGGCAACGCGCTCGCCGCTGAAAAGGCGTGACAGCAACGTCCCCACGACGCTGACCGCAGCGGGTGGCAGCGCCAGGGTGTGATCCTCGCCGTCGCGACGGCGGACGCGCAGCTCGATGCGATCGCCGTCCGCCAATATCGGCAGGGACGAAACCTTCTTGCGATCCCGGTCTGAGAGACCGGCGAACTTGACGACTTGGCTGGCCATGGCGCGTTCTCCTGACCAGGCAATATAGTCTTTCAGGCCCGTAACTGCAATAACTGAAATCCCTTCCCGGGTTTGGTCAGGCCGCAAGGGATAGTTCCTCCCCATCTGCTCCACCGCTAGCGGCCTGTTCCAGGAAGCGCGCCAGCGCCGCTTTCCGGGAATCCCGATCAAGAGCGTAAGCGGTCTGCTTGAAGGCCTTTCCGTCGAGAAGGCCCTGAATGAAGCCAGAGATCGTATCCGCCGCCATGATGAGCGCCGTATCGAGGGTATGGATGTATTTGCTGGTAACGGAGCCTTTTGCGTGACCCACAAGCGCCGCGATCGTAACTTCGGTGAAGCCGAGATCGTTGGCGATGCTGGCAAAGCTGTGGCGCAGGACGTGCGGCGTGAAGTCCTCGATCGGCGACCCTCTGAAAATCTGCTTCCAATGATTGGGGAAGCCGCCGAACGCCCCGTCCTCCGGGCGCGGGCCGGGGAAAACGTAGCTCCCGGTCTGCGACTTGCTCCGCTCCTCCAGATATTCGACGACAGGCAGGCCGATGGGGCGAATGGATGCTCCCTCTTTGCTGTCGATCAGCCGCAGGCAACTGGCTCCTGTATCGGCCTCTGACCACTTGAGGCCGATGATCTCGCTTCGCCTGCAGCCGGTCAGTGCGATCTGGCGAATAATCTCGACGGTCATCGCATATTTCTCGTTCTCGGCGGCCTTTCGCAGGATTTCACCCAGGGTGCGATATTCGACCTCTGTGAGCCGACGCCCGCGCACGTTGTCCTTGGGCTTGCGGATGCCATGCGCCGGGTTCGCGGTGATGATCCCGGCTTCCATGGCGTAGGTGAGTATTCCGCCGAGCAGCCCAATGGTGCGGGTCGCGGTTCCGGCGCCGCCGCGCACGATGGACTTTCCGCGCAGCTTCTTCGTCTTGACCGAGATGCGCGTCTTGCCGGCCATGATGTCCTTCAGCACCTTGGCGACGTCGGCTTTCACCAGATCCTTGACCCGCCGGCTACCGATAAGGGGGATGATGTGCCGATGAATCCGGCCGACGTCGCTGACAATCGTGCCGGCCTTTTTCGATCGGCCGCCTTTTCCCAAGATGAGCCCGGCATCCAGGTCCTTGAGATAGAGTTGGCAGAGTTCCTTGACGGTGATCGCCTGGTGATCGAGTTGCCGCTCCTCCGCCGGATTGTCGCCCTTGGCGATCCGGCCGAGCTGGACCTTCGCTTCCTGCCGGGCCGTCTCCGGCGTCCACACGCCATGTAGGCCAATGGTATAGCGGCGGGTCCGCCCGGCCGCCCGATACTGGATCAGGTAGCTGCGTTTGCCGGAGGCGAAGATGCGCAACCCGAAGCCGGGCAGCTCGTCGTCCCAGAGGAAGTAATCCTTTTCCCGAGCGCCCGCCGCGTCCACAATGCGTTTGGTCAGCTTAGCCATGTGACGTCTTCCCCGCTCAGGAGAGGCTGTTTCCACGGAAGCACCACGGAAGCAGCCGGATGGATATCATAGCGAATTTTCGGATAGACGTTTCGGCCCGGAAATTTGGATAGTCTAGGAGTTTCAAGTAGTTGTCGTAGCATGGCGTGCCCTAGCGTGCATTTAGGATGGCTAGGTCAAATTGCTCCGAAGGTGGAGGCCACACGTTCGAATCGTGTCGGGTGCGCCAACCTCCCTAGATGTGCGCCTTGTGGCGCCAGTCGGATTAGGTTGGCTGAGGGCTCGAAGATGTCGAGCCAGCCCACTTTCTCGTCCTGTCGTGCTTCCAACCGCCCGCGCCTGCGGACGCAGCTTCATGCCGGCGGCCTTGAATTAGCCCCACCAGCTATTAAGCTATATGGCGATATGCTTTAATATCCGACTAGGCTAATTAAAGGATCGCGTGTGCCGAACGGAGAGAACCAAAGGCTCGGGGCCTATGTCGAAACGAGCGCGGGAGGCGAGCGCGTGCGCGCCTATGTGCCTGCCCCGCTGCCGCCGAATCCGCCACTCGAACTCGGACGGTTCATGCAGGTCTACGAACGCGCCATTGCCGCGGTCGGGCGTCTCGACGGCGTGACGACGATCCTGCCCTCGACGCCTTTGTTCCTCTACATGTACGTCCGCAAGGAGGCCCTCCTGTCCTCTCAGATCGAGGGGACGCAATCCTCGCTGTCAGATCTGCTGCTGTTCGAAAATCACGAGGCGCCGGCCGTCGAACTCGACGACGTGACCGAGGTTTCGAACTACGTCGCCGCGATCGAGCATGGCGTTTCGCGCATGCGCGGCGGATTTCCTTTGTCGCTCCGGTTGATCCGCGAGATGCACGCCATCCTGCTCAAATCGGGGCGTGGCGCCGCGAAGCAACCGGGCGAGTTCCGCCGCTCGCAGAACTGGATCGGCGGAACCCGGCCCGGCAACGCCCTGTTCGTGCCGCCGCCGCCGAACCGGCTGGACGAGTGCCTCGATGCGCTGGAGCGCTTCCTGCACAGCGAGGATGCGGCGCTGCCCCCGCTCATCCGGGCAGGCCTGGCCCACGTCCAGTTCGAGACGATCCACCCCTTCCTCGACGGCAACGGGCGCCTGGGTCGGCTGCTCATCACGCTGATCCTGTGCGAGGCGGGCGTGCTGCGCGAGCCGATCCTCTATCTCAGCCTGTTCCTGAAATCCCGGCGCGACGACTATTACCGGCTCCTGCAGGAGGTCCGCCAGGCCGGGACGTGGGAGACCTGGATGGAGTTCTTCCTGACCGGCGTCGCGGAGACGGCGGAACAAGCCTCCGCGACGGCTCGCGATCTGATAGCCATGTTCGATGCTCACCGACAGCAGATCGCCGGCCTCGGCCGCGCGGCGCCGTCGGCGCTTCGGGTCCACGAATTGATTCAAGCCAGCCCGATCGTAACCATCCAGACTGTCTCCGAGAAACTCGCGGTCTCCTTCCCGACCGCCAGCACGGCGCTGGAAAATCTGGCCAAGATCGGTGTCGTGCGCGAGACCACGGGACGGCAGCGTGGCCGGATTTACGCCTATTCGGACTACCTGGCCTTGCTCGATCGCGGCACCGATCCATTGCCGGCCTGAGACATTGGATCGAACCAAGCTCTCGACACATTTGTTTAGGTAGAGTCGATCACAGAGGGGGACGCAGGAGGGGGCAAAGTTTGTGAAAGGCGGCCCGTCCAGGCCGATGAAGTGAGTCGTGTGGATGTAGAGCTTAGTGATCTGCGTTTGGCTGTCGTGACATCACAGCACCGCAGCCTGCGGCAGGCGGCGGAAGCTCTGAACATACGCCAATCGACCTTGAGCCGCCGGCTGCACGAGATCGAGCGCCAGCTTGGCGTGGTCTTGTTCGAAAGGACGAATGGCGGCACCCACCTCACCACGGTCGGACTGGAGTTCGTCGCGAGCGCTAAACGGATCCTCGACGACGTGGACACGGAGCTCCGACGGATCAAAAGCAGAAGCCGTGGTGAACTCGGCCTCCTGACAATTGGCGTTCATGCCTCCCCGTCAGCGGGACACATGCACGCGACGCTGGTCGAATACCATCGCCGCTTTCCGGATGTGGATGTGCGCACCGTCGACGGCAGCCAGGATCGGCTGCTCTGTGCTCTGGCCGGGAACGCCGTCGATATTGCGATCATGACCGGCCATGCGACCTCCTGGGATGGCCGGATGCTCCCGCTTTGGAGCGAACGGGTGATCGTGTCTTTCCCGCAGCATCATCCGCTTGGCCAGAATTCGAGAATTCGCTGGGCGGATCTCGCAGACGAAAAGTTTCTCGTCCCACAGCAAGGCCCTGGGCCGGAGTTGGAGGGGTTGCTCGCGGCGAAGCTTCGTCATGCCGTCGGCTCTCAGCAGATCGTCCATCAGGACTCGTCACTGGACAGGCTGCTGAGCCTGGTCAGTGCGAACTATGGAACGCTCCTGATGTTCGAGGGCGCGACGGGCGTGCGTCACGAAGGCGTCGTCTACCGGGAGGTCTTGCACGACGACGGTCCGACCCAAGTCAAATTCATGGCCTGTTGGCGAGAGGCGAACAGCAATCCCGCGCTGGGATCGTTCCTGGCGATGTTGCGCGAA
>NZ_JBGAHM010000024.1:0-51855 GCF_044226135.1 Methylocella sp.
GCCGGCGCCGCCGAGCGCGCCGAACGGGCTCTGGCCCGCGCCGGAGCCGAAACCGCCGGCGCCGCTCGACGAGCCTGAGCCGCCCGATCCCGAATGGGCGCCCATGGCGCTCGAGGCCATCGAGGCCGTGCCGCCCGTCAGCCGGTCTGTCGTCGTGGCGGCGCCCGAGCCCGGCGCGAGCTGGTTTGCGGCCGAATCGACGCCTGCGCCTCCGCCCGTGAAAAGCTCGCTCAGCAGCTTGGCGATCTGGCGCGCGTCGCCGTAGCGGACGCGATAGACCTTGACGCCCGTGTTCGCCGTCGCCGAGCCGTCGAGCCGCGAGATCCAGGTCGACGCCTGGCGCAGCAGCTCGGGCTTCTTGGCGACCACCAGGATGGCGTTGGAGCGCGAGATCGGCATCAGCTTGACGAGGCTCGCGCTCAGGCCGGCCTCGCCCGAATCGAGGATCTTCTCGAGCTCGGCCACGACCGGCTCGGGCGTGGTGTTGCGCACCGGAATGATGCCGACCGACTGGCCGCGCATCCAGTCCTGGTCGAAGCTCAGAATCGTTTCGACGGCGGTGCGGCGCTCGACGCCGGTGCCGACGATGAGGATGAGATTGCCGCTCGGGTCGGCGCGGATCGCGCCCGGGCGCGCCGAAAAGCCATCGAGCAGCTTGTTGACGTTCTGGGCCGAGACATGCCGCAGCGGCATGACCGTGAGCCCGTAGCCCGGCTCCATCCGGCCGCCGCGGTCGACCCCGCCGTTGCCCACGGCGTCGTCGACCGGCAGGATGCGATAGCCGCCGGCGTCGCGCACCAGCACGGCGTTGCCGGCGCGCAGGGCGTTTTCGAGCACGAACAGAAGCTGCGAACGCGGCACCGGCCGCCCCGAAGACAGCGTCACGGTCCCCTGCACGCGCGGGTCGACCGTATAGCCGACGCCGAGCACGTCGCCCAGAATGACCTTGGCGAGCGCCGTCACCGGCGCGTTCTCGAAATTGAGGTCGACGCCTTCTCCCGACGTGTTCGCGCCCGCGCCGCCCGCGGCCTCGCCGCGCCCCGGCGGCGCGGAGGCCTCGGGCCCGGCGGTGCCGTAATAGAGCTGCGGCCGGTCCGCGCCGGCGCCGCCGGTGTTCGCGGTCTCGCCCGCTTTCGTGAAGCGCGGCTGAAGGTCGAGGCCGCGCACGCGGTCGATGGCGTCGGGCTGTTCGGTTCCGCCGCCGATCCAGGCCGTCTGCGAGGAGCAGCCGGCGAGCGCCAGGACGACGAAGACGCCGACGCCGGCCGCGACGGCGAGCGACGGCCGGACGCGCGCGCCGGCCGCGAGGCCGGGCGGGACGAAGAGGACGCGGCCCCGAACGTGTCGCAAGAAACCCACTCTTATGCGGCTCCGAAGCTTGAGGCGGAGCCTGAGGCGCGGCCATGACGATTAGCGAAAACCGTCAACCATTGATATAACGGACATAATCTCGCCGTCGATAAAATGAAGGTCAAGGCGAGCCCGGGCGGCGCAGGCGTCCCCAGATTTCGGCGCGGACCGGCCCTGAGGCCGGCGGCGCGGTCCGAACTGGCGACGGCGCGCCGCTTCCCCATCCCAAGGCGCGACGGCATGACCGATACTCCCCTGTCCGATTTCGCCAGACACCTCGTCGAGCGGCGCTGCCTGCCGTCCGACGCGAGCCTTGCGTCCCCCGCCGGCGCGGACGCCGCGCCGTCGATGCGAAAAGTCTGGGAAGCCACTGATCTTTCTGCGAACGCGTTTGCCGATGAAGTCGCGCATTTTTATGGCATGCGTCGCTTGAGCCTGCCTGACCTCGTCGAGGCCCGGTCGCTCGCCCATCTTTTCGCGCCGCGTTTCCTGCGCGAAACCTGCGTCTTTCCCTTCGTCGGCGCGGACGGACGCAACCGCCTCGCCGTCGCCGACCCGAGCGAGGCGGCCGCCCTGCGCGCGGCCGAGATCGTGCTCGGCGGCGAGGTGCTGGTCGAGATCGCCTCGTTCGAGGACGTCGGCGTGGCGCTCAGCGAGCGGCTCGCCGAGGCGCCGGCGCAGGAGCGCCCGGCTTCGCGCGGCGTCGAGGACGACGTCGAGAACCTGCGCGACCTCGCGAGCGGCGCGCCGGTCGTGCGCGCGGTCAATGACCTGTTCGAGAAGGCGGTCGAGCTTCGCGCCAGCGACATCCATATCGAGCCGTTCCGTTCGGGCCTCACGGTGCGCATGCGCGTCGACGGCCTGCTGCGGCAGGTCGCCGCGCCGCAGGGGGCGCCGCCGCAGGCGATCATCTCGCGCATCAAGATTCTCGCCGGCCTCAACATCGCCGAGCGCCGCCTGCCGCAGGACGGCGCGGCGCGCCTGAAGCTTGGCCGCACAGACGTCGACGTGCGCGTCGCCACCATGCCGACGCAATATGGCGAATCGGCCGTGTTGCGTCTTTTGCCCCAAGACCGCAGCCTGCTCGACGCGGCCCGTCTCGGCCTTTCGGCGCGCGACGAAAACATCCTCGCGCGGCTGCTCGCGCTGCCGCACGGACTCATCATCGTCACGGGCCCGACCGGCAGCGGCAAGACGACGACGCTCGCCACCATGCTCTCCCTGCTCAACACGCCGACGCGCAAGATCCTGACGATCGAGGATCCGGTCGAATATGAGATTTCCGGCGTCAACCAGAGCCAGGTCAAGGCCGCAATCGGGCTCACCTTCGCGTCGGCGATGCGCGCCTTCGTGCGCCAGGACCCCGACGTCATCATGGTCGGCGAAGTGCGCGACCCCGAGACCGCGAGCATCGCCGTCAACGCCGCCCTCACCGGCCATCTGGTGCTGACCACGCTCCACACCGAATCGGCCGCCGCCGCCATTCCGCGCCTGCTCGACCTCGGCGTCGAGGGCTTTCTTCTCAAGTCGACGCTGCGCGCGGTGATCGCGCAACGCCTCGTGCGCGTGCTGTGCGAGCGCTGCAAGACGCCCCGCGCGCTCAGCGAGGCCGATCTCGAAGCGGACCCGCGCCTGCCGGCGCTCGGCCTCGCCTGCGGCGACGTGGTGCATGACCCGAAGGGCTGCGAGCGCTGCGGCGGCTCGGGCTACCGCGGCCGCAACGGCATCTTCGAAATGCTCGAACTCAAGGGAGAAGCCTATGAGCTCGTCGGCCCAACCTCCGACGCCTTCAGCATCGACGCGGCGGCGCGCCGCGCCGGCATGGTCACCATGATCGAGGACGCCGTCGCCAAATGCCGCGCCGGCGTGACCTCGCCGGCCGAAGCCCTGCGCGTGACGACGCTGAGGTGACGACGCGCTCATGAAGACCTTCCGCTACAGCGCCCTGACCCAGAAGGGCGAGCTCGTCACCGGCGCGATCGCCGCCGAAAGCGCCGCCGACGTCGCCCAGCGCATCGAATATCTGGGTCTGATCCCCGTCGAGACGAAGCTCGAGGCCGGCGCGAAAGGCGCGTTCGCCGCCCGCCTCGGCTTCGGCGCGAAGCCGCGCTTCGAGGACGTCACCTTCTTCACGGGCGACCTCGCGCTGCTCCTGCGCACCGGCGCGCGCATCAACGAGGCGCTGGAACTCGTCGCGACTGATTCCGACGTCGGCCGGCTGCGCCCGACGATCGAGAAGATCAACGCCGCGATCCTGTCGGGCGAAAGCTTCGCCGACGCTCTGGCGCGGCGCCCCGACGCCTTTCCGCCGATGTATGTGGCGCTGGCGCGCGTCGGCGAGGCCTCGGGCAAGCTCGCGCCGGTGCTTGAGGCGCTTGCGGCCGAGCGCGCGCGCGCCGAGGCGCTGCGCAGAAAACTGTCCGACGCGCTGCGCTATCCGGCCTTCGTGCTCACGGCCGCGGCCGGCGTGCTGCTGTTCTTCCTCACGTTCGTGCTGCCGCAGTTCGGCGCGGTGCTGCGCGATTTCAACGCCAAACTCGACCCGGTCGTGACCGCCTTTCTCTCCCTGTCGGATTTTCTGTCGGCGCATGCGCTCGCCGTCGGCGTCTCGATCTCCGCCGTCGTCGCCGGCGGCGCGCTCATTCTGAGACGCCCGAAGGTCCGGGCCGCGCTCATGCGCGGGCTCGGGCGGGCGCCGCTCGTCGACCGCGTCATGAGCTTTCACCAGACCGCGCTGTTCTGCCGCAACCTCGGCGTGCTGCTCGCGGCCGGCGTCACGCTGACGTCGAGCCTGCGCATCCTCGCCGACATGATGACCTCCGCCGGCGCCTCGAAAGCGTGGGACGAAACCGTCGACCTCGTGCGCCACGGCGGCAAGCTTTCCGACGCGCTGGCCCAGACAAAGGCGTTGCCGGCCATGGCCGCCCGCACCCTTCGCCTCGGCGAGGATTCGGGCCAGCTTCCGCTGCTCGCCGAGCGCGTCGCCAATTATTACGAGGCCAAGCTGCAGCGCAGCCTCGACCGCCTCGTGGGAATCATCGGCCCGGCGGCGATCGTCGTCATCAGCGTGATCGTCGGCGGCCTGATCGTGTCCATCATGACCGCGCTCATGTCGGTGAGCCAGGTGGTGGGCTAGCCGTTGGAGAGCCCCGCGCAAGGCCGCAAATGCAGCATCTTGCCGTCAAGAGACGATCACAATGCCGAAGTATCGCCACGGCGCCGCGTCACGACGACTGGCGTTTCACGAAAGTTATCCGCAATGACGACCGCTTCGATCCAACGCCGTCTCCACGCCTTCGCCCTGCGCTCGAAGCGCGGCCTTCGCGCGCGGCGGCGGCGCGGCGGCGAAGCCGGCTTCACGCTGGTCGAAATCCTCGTCGTCATCACCATCATCGGCCTCATCATGGGGCTCGTCGGCCCGCGCGTGCTGAATTATCTCTCTGAATCCAAGGTCAAGGCGGCGACCATCCAGATCGAGAGCCTGTCGAGCGCGCTCGACCTCTACTTCCTCGACAACGGGCGCTATCCGACCACCGCGCAGGGCCTCGCCGCGCTGGCGCAGCGCCCGGGCGGGGCCTCGTCGTGGAACGGCCCCTACCTCAAGGGCGCGAACGTCCCGCTCGACCCCTGGGGCAATCCCTACCGCTACCGCGCGCCGGCCGAACACGCGCCTTTCGAGATCGTCTCGCTTGGCTCCGACGGGCAGGAGGGCGGCGCGGGCCTCGCCGCCGACATCAGGAGCACGGAGCTTGGCGGCGCGAAAAAAGCCGCGCAACGATGAGCGTCCGGCGCGCGCGCGGCGATCGGCGAGGCGGCCGGCGAGGCGGCCGTGAAGACGCCTTCACCCTGATCGAGACCGTCTGCGTCGTCGCCATCGTCGCGATGATCGCGGCGCTCGCCCTGCCGGCGTTTCCGCGCGGCACGTCGCGCCCCCAGTTCTATGCGCTCGCCACGGCCGCGGCGGCGGCGCTCAAGGCCGACCGGCTCGCGGCGCTGCGCGGCGGCGCGCCGGTCGCGACGCAGATTGACGCGGCCGGCCGCATGATCCGCTCGGGCGCGAGCGCGCGGCGCGTCGTCGCGCCGCCCGACGTCGGCTTCTCCGCCCTTCTGGCCGAAACCTGCGGCGGCCGCCCCGCCGGCGCGACGATCACCTTCTTTCCCTCGGGGCTCTCCTGCGGCGGAACCCTGTCGCTGTCGCGCCGCGGCGAAACGCTCGAAGTGCGCGTCGCCTGGCTGACGGGAGGCGTCGAGATTGCCCCGAAAAAGAGCTTCTGACCGGGCCGCGCCCGAAGACGGCGGCGCGGCCGGCTTCCTTCTGGTCGAGGCCCTCGTCGCGCTCGCCGTCGTCGGCGTCTGCCTCGCGGCGATCGGCGCGCTCGCCGCCGCGAGCCAGCGCTCGGTGCGCCAGGTCGAGGAGCGGCTGGCCCTGACCTCGGCGCTGCGCAAGGTCGAAGCCGCGCTGCCCGACCGCGCCGCGCTCGACGCCGACCTTTCCGGAGAAATCAACGGCCTGCGCTACGCGGTGACCTCGCGGCCGGCCGCCGACCCGTTCCCGCCGCCAGATCCGGCCGGGCCGCCCCCGAAGACTCAGCCGGCCTGGGCGCCGCGCAAAATCGCCATCAGGGTCACGGCCCCGTCCGGCGCCGTCATGGAGGTCGAAAGCCTTCGTCTCACGCCGCTCGCGCGGCCCGACGCGGCGCAGCCATGAGCGCGCCGCGTCGCCCCTGCGCGCGAGCGCGCCGCGCGCAGGCGGGCTTCACGCTGTTCGAGGCGCTTGTGGCGCTCGCGCTCACGGGCTTCGTCATGGCCTCGGTCGCGGTCGTCGCCGGGCAATGGCTGCCGCGCTGGCGCGCGGGCTTCGACCGGCTGCAACAGGCCGATCTCGTCGCGCTCGCGCTTGACCGGCTCGCGGCCGACCTCGCCTCGGCCGAATTCGTCACGCCGCCGGGGGAGCCGCACGTGCTGTTCTACGGCTCGGACAACGCCGCGACCTTCGTGCGCTCGCCGCTCGGCCCGAAATTTCCCGGCGCCGGGCGTGCGACGCCTCCGGGGCTCGAGATCGTGCGCTGGTCGGCGGGCGACGACGGCCTGACGCGCGCGCGCGCCGCCTTCTCGCCGCAGACGGGCCGCGCCGCCCGCGCGGATGATTTCGCGTTCTCCGATTCCCTCCTGCTGCTGCGCAGGCCGCTGCAACTTTCCTTCGCCTACGCCGGGCCGGACCGCGTGTTCGCCGACTCCTGGGCAAATCCCGCGAGCCTGCCGAGCGCCGTCCGCGTCAGCGTCCGGACCGGCGGCGGCGAGCTCGCCTCCGCCTCGACCGTCGTGCGCCTGCGGATCGACGCGCCGGCCTGCGCCGTCGCGGCCGGCGGACAGGCGTCGTGCCTCACGGACACGAAAGACGCCGCAAAGCAGCCGGACGCGGAGCCCGCGCCGGCGGCGGGGCAGCGCCCGTGACGGCCCGAGGACGCGAGGACGGATTTCTGCTGATCGCCGCGCTGTGGCTTCTCGCCGCGCTCGCCGGCTTCGCTTCGGTTTTCGCCGTCTATGCGTCGACCAGCGTCGTCTCGGCGCGCGTCGGCGGCGACCGGCTCGAGGCCGAGGCCCTGATCCGCTCGGCGCTCGAACTCGCCGCGCTGCGCCTGCAGGGCCGCAGCGCCGAGGAGCCGCGCAGCGTCGGCGCCTTCGCCTTCGCGCTGGGCGGCGGATCTGCGGAAACGTCCTTCCGCAGCGAAGGCGCGCGCATCGACGTCAATTTCGCCGACAAGAAACTCCTCGCCGGCCTGTTCGTCGCGCTTGGCGCGCGCCTCGACGCGGCGCAGACCTACGCCGACCGGATCGCCGGCTGGCGCGAGAAGCCCGGCCCCGGACGCAACGCCGAGGCCGATCTCTACAAGGACGCCGGCCTCGACTACGCGCCGCGGCAGGGCCCGTTCCAGACGACGGACGAACTGCGCTTCGTGTCCGGCCTGCCGCCCGACCTCGTCGAGGCGGCGCTGCCGTTCCTCACGGTTTTCAACGGCACGGCGAAGATCGACGTCTTCGCCGCCTCGCCGCCCGTCCTGCGCGCGCTGCCGAATCTCGCGCCGGACGTCGCGGCGACGATTCTTCAGCGCCGCGCCGCGCTCGACCCCAAGGCGGTGCGCGCCCTGCTCGGGCGGGCCGCCGACTACGTCTCCTTCGATCCCTTCAAGTCCGCGCGGGCCGAAATCGCGGTCAGGACCGCGTCGGGGCGGCGCCTGCGCGCCGAGGTCATCCTGCTGCTGCCTGAAAACGACCCGAAGCAGCCCTATCGCGTGCTGTCGTGGCGTGACGATTTCGAGGGCGCATGACGACCGCGCCCGACGTCCGCCTTCCTGCGCGAGGCCGCGGCGTTTCGCCGCGCTTTGTCGGTAAAGTTTTCAATCTTCGGACACGCGCCTGGTGCACCATGGGGATGGCGTTCGCACGAGGCGACGCGCCGCGGCTTTTCTGCGCCACGAAGCCCGCCGCCCCGAAGTTCGCCTTGCGCGGGACCGCCCCGCCGGCGAGACGCGCCTGCCGCACCCGATCTCGCCGCCACGCCCGTCCAGACTGCGCCCGTCCAGATCGCGCCCGATGAAAAGCTTCGACGACATCTCCGCCCGCCTCTCGGCCTGGCTCGAAACCACGGCCAAGACCGTTCTCGCCGCAAGAGCGGGGTTGAGGCGCGCCCCTGCGGCGAGGCTCGTCGAACAGGCGGACGGCGCGTTTCTCATGGAGCAGGCCCCTGCGCCTGGCGCGCAGTCCGGCGGCGCGCCAGGCGTTCCCGTCCGCTTCGAGCCCGACGCCGCGATCGAGGCCTCGGCGCGCGCGGCGCTTTCGGGCTCTGACGTCGAGCTGGTGCTGCGCCCCGAACGCTTTCTGTTCCGCCCGCTCGAACTGCCCGGCCGGGCGGCCGAATTCCTTGACGGCGTGGTGCGGTCCCAGATCGACCGGCTGACGCCCTGGACCGCCGCGGAAGCGGCCTTCGGCTGCCGGCCGCTCGATCCGGCGGCGGACGAGCGGCAAAACGGGAGCTCGGGCGAACGTCTGCGCCTTCTCGTCGCCGCCACCTCTCACGCGGCGCTCGCGCCCTTCGTCGAAGCCGCCCGCGGCTTCGGCGTCGGAACGCTCGCCGTCTACGCCGCGGCGCCCGACCCCGGCGGCGCGACGATCGCCGTCTGTCGGCGGCCGATCGCCGGCGCGCTCGACGCCGGCCGGCTGAAGCGCATTCTTGGCGGCGTCCTGCTCGGCCTCTGGGCCGGCTGCGCGCTGGCGCTCCTTCTGTCCTCCTTCGGCGGGCAGGCCCTCGAGTCGCGCCGCGAGGAGGCCGCAGTCGAAAGCCAGCGCCTGCGCGCGGCGCTCATGCGCGAGGACGACGCCTCTTCGGGCGCCGCGGCGGCGCTGCGCGCGCGCAAGGCGTCGAACCCGGCGGCTGTCCTGCTTTATGACGAGCTCGCGCGCGTGTTGCCCGACGACGCCTATCTGAACGAGCTGCGCATCGCGCCGGACAAGATCCAGATCGCCGGGCTCGCGAGGGACCCGCCGGCCTTGATCGGCCTCATGGAACGCTCGCCCCATTTCGCGCACGCCATGTTCTATGCGCCGACCACCGCTTCGTCCGCCGGCGGGGCGCAGCATTTTTTCATCGAGGCGCAGATCGCGCCGGACTCCGACAAGGCGGCCGCGCCATGAAGCCCGGCGATCTCGTCAAGACCGTCGGCCCGCGCGGGCTTCTCGCGATCGGCGCCTATGTCGCGGCGGCCGTTCTGCCTCTGGTTGTCGCCGCCTCCGCGCTGAGCGGCCTTGGCGACGCCTATGGCGCCTATGGCGCGGCCCGGGAGCGGCTCGCGGCGCTCGAGGCGCGGGCGCGGCCGGGCGCGGCGTCCGGTGAGACGCCGGGCTCGCCTTTTCTCGACGGGCCGACGATCACGGTCGCGGGGGCCGGGCTGCAACGCCGCGTCGCCGCCGCGGCGGCCGAGGCGGGCGCCGTCGTGCTGTCGTCGCAGGTCGACCTTCAGGACGAATCTCAGGCCAATGACGGCTTCGTGCGGCTGTCCGCCAGCCTCGAAGCCGCGCAGGAGGCGATCCAGCCGCTGCTGCATGATCTCGAGACCGGGCTTCCGCTCCTGTTCGTGGAGCAGATCGTGGTTCAGGCGCCAAACGGCGCGTCGCAGAAAATGCGCGTCCAGCTCGACGTCGCCGGACAATGGAGAGACAAGCATTGACTGACCCGTCCCGCGCCCGCGCCCTCGGCCTTTTCGCGCTCGCCGCGGCGGCGTTCGCGCCCTGCGGCGCGGCCCGGGCGGACGCCGTCAATCCGCTCGCCGCGCTCTCGCTCGACGCGCTCGGCGCGACGCGCGAACGGCCGTTGTTTTCTCCCTCGCGCCGCCCGCCCGCGCCGGCGATCGTCGCGGCCGCGCCCGAAGAGCCGCCGCCGCCCCCGCCGCCGGCCGAGCCCGAGACGCCGCGCGTGAAGCTCATCGGCGTCGTGCATGGCGCGGGCGCGGAGATCGGCCTGTTCGTCGACGACGGCGGCAAGACGCTGCGTCTGCGCGTCGGCCAGACGAGCGACGACGGCTGGACCCTGCGCTCCGTCGACGCCCGCGCCGCGTCGCTCGAAAAACAGGAGCGCGTCGTCAACGCCGAGCTTGCGCCGCGCTCGGCCGATCTCGGCGCGCCGGGCGGCGCGCCGGCTCCGGCCCCTGAGCGCCCGGTCGTCGGCTACGCCGGGCAGATCGGCGCCCCGCCGGAGGCGATCTATGGCGGGCGCGATCATTTTGCGCATGGAGGTGAGGCGCATTGACGTGAGGCGCGGCGACTTGCGGGCCGGCGAACTTGAGAGCCGGCGACTGGCGAGCTGGCGACTTGCGGGCCGACGAGCTGGCGGCGTGGCGCGTCAGGCCGCGTCGAGCGTGTCCCTGAGCATGAGCCGCATGGAGCGCAGGGCGCAGACGAAGGCGCCGGCGAGCGGCTGCGGGTCGGCCGCGCAGTAGACCAGGGCCTCGGCGCCGTCAGGGTCGGCCACGAGGTCGCCGAGAAGGCTTTCGTCGGCGGTGCGCGCCATCGGGCAGCCGGCGCAGAGCGGGCGGCGCAGGCAGCGTTCACACAAGGTCATCATGCTGTCGAACGCCGGCGCGAGCACGCCGCAGTCGTCGCGCTCCAGCGTCGAATAGAGGCTCGGCTGGATCGGCGCGCCGAGATCACGCGCCATGCGCCAGCTGCGCGCCGCCCGGACGACGATCGCGCGCATCCGGCGCTCGGAGTCCAGTCCGGCGCCGGTCATGACGCGGTCCATGCGTCGCCCGGAGCGCCGGCGCGCCGCCGCGTTCGAGATCTCGTCTGCATGAAAGCGCCCATCAGTCTCCGCCAGGTTCGCAAGCCTAGCCTCCCACAGGCGCGCGACGACAGCAACCTTTGTTTTTCAAACGCTTAGCGTTCTAATTGCAGGGAAACCGCGTGCGAAATCAATCCGTCCTCAGGCTGGCTCCGGCGCCGCGACGGCGGGAATGGCGGGAAATGCGGCGTTGCGCCGCGCGAGCAGGGCCACGGCCACGCCGGCCTCAAGCAGAATGGCGAGGCCGACGAGCCAGACGAGGTCAGGGTTTTCGCGCACGAGCGATTCCGAGCCGACCAGCACGGCGACATGCAGGACAGGAATGACGAGCACGGTCGAGATGATCGCCGGCGAACCGCGCCCCGTCGCCGCCGCGACCGTCAGCACGAGGCCGATCGCGAGCAGCGTATGGCTCAGCGCGAGCGCCGGGATGAAGCCGCGTTTGGCCGCTTCGCTCATCCACTCGGCGTAGCCGCGCGGATCCCAGTCCGGATTGGGTTTTGCGGCGATGAACTCGCCGAGCGGCAGCTCGAACACGCCGCGCCAGTCGCGTTTCGGCAGCCCGCCCGCCCCCTGCATGTCGACCGGGATGGCGTATTGCTCGAAATTGGCGTTGCGCATGGAGGTCGCGCCCGCCGGCAGCGTCTGGATCGAGCCGTGGTTGAGCACGATGACGACGCCCGTCTCGTTGCGGCGGAACTCGGCCTCGTCGGCGTTGATGATCTGTTCTTCGTCCTTTTCGGCGGAATGCTGGCGGATGAACATGCCCGACGCCACGTCGGCGGTCTTCCAGCGCGTGAAGAAGATCGTCCGCGCGCCCTTGTCGAAGGTGTAGAAATGCGCCGGCTCAAGCATGCGGTGGTTGAGCGAGTCGCGGATGACGTGAATGACGTCATGCATCTGGCCGACGTAGTTCGGGGCGATATAGCAGGAAATGACATAGCCGAGGGCGGTCGCCGCGCTCGCGACGAGCAGGGCGGGCTTGCACACGGCCCACACCGAAAGCCGCAGCGAATAGAGCACGGCGACCATGCCGTCGGCCGACATGCGGGCGAATTCGAGCGCGACGGCGACGCCGACGGCGAGCGGAAGGGCGAGAAACAGCGCCGTCGGCAGCGTGCCGAGCAGGGCCGGCCACAGCAGGCCGCCGCGCACCGCCGCCGCCGGCAGGGTCTGGAACAGAGAGGCCATGACCAGCGGCACGCAGAGCATGGCCGCGATCACGAGCGACGAGAAGGCCGCCCTCCTGGCGAAATAGAGGGTGAGAAGCGGCGGCACGGCGTAACCTCACCTCTTGAGGCGCGCCTGCGCCTTTTGCGCATAGTCGAGCCAGGCTTTGTCGAAAACGCGGCGCTTCGGCAGCGAGACCGCGCCCGCCCAATGGGCGAAGAAGATGCGCTTCTTGGCGCCGTCGAGCGGCAGGCCGTCGGCGTCGAAGGTCACGTCCTGCGCCTTGTAGAAGCTTTCGTCGGAGGCGCCCTCGACGCGCTCGGCGATCGAGGCGATCTTGAGCCCGCGCCGGTGCGTGACGAAATTGCTCAGGGGCTGGGCGAACAGCATGCCGTGCTTGCGCACGTCGTGGAAGATCGCCTCGTCCTGGTCGATCACCTCGAAGAAATGGTCGAGCGACAGGATCTTGTTGGAGGTGAGAAAGAAGCCGTCGTTGAACAGCCGGACGTCCTTCAGGAAGTCGTATTTGTCGCGGCGCTTGTTGTAGACATATTCTTCGCTGGTCGAGGCCATGATGAATTCGGCCTCGCCCGGCTTGAGACGCCCGAACAGCTCGGCGACGTCGCGAAAGAGAATGACGTCGACGTCGACGTAAAGCACCTCGTCGAGCGGCAGGGCGAGCGACATGAACTTGCGCAGGCGGCGCCTGTGGCCCGGAAACAGCGGGTAGAGCCGGCTCGCGAGCCGGTCGAGCTCGCGCGAATCCTCGGTGACGAGCGTCACGCCATAGACCTCGCAGGCGCGGCGCGTCAGCGTCAGATTGTCGTCATAGGGAATGAGATAGAGCGGCGTCGCGGCGCTCGTCTCCTTGTAGCTTTCAAGGAACGGCAGGAGCCAGTCGGCGATCTTGTCGTTGGCGACGATGGCGATCCCGCGCGTCGGCGTGGGCGCGGACTGAGCCGCAGCGGTCTCGATCGCCCCTTCTGCAGTCGGATCGGTCAAGGGTTCAGTCTCGGCTTCATAAGGAGGGCGCGGGCGGCCGGCGCCGGCCGCCTCGCCGCGACGCGCATGCGTCGGACGGCCTGCGCCTTGCGCCGGACGGCTTCGGGACGCGTGCGCAGGCGCATGCGCAAGGCCCGCGGCGCGGCCCCCTGCGGGGCAGGCGCGGCTTGCATAACGCAAGCGGCGAACGAAGTAAATTCGGCGCCCGGCGCGGCGCGGCGGCGCTGAAAATCCTGCGGCGCGCCACGCCGGCGCCATGGAGTTTTCGTCCCAAAGGACTATTGATGCGCCGATGAACGTCGAACCCAGCCCCTGCTCCGCACCGGCCCGCGACGACGCCCGCGGGCCGCTGTCCGGCCGCACGGCGCTGATCGTCCATCCGGCCTGGCACTCCTGCGGCAGCCATCAGGTCTTCGTGTCGCAGGCGGCCGCCTATCGCGCGCTCGGCGCGCGGGTGCTGACCCTCGCGCTCGCCGACGCGCCGGGCGCCGTCGCCGGCTCGCGCGCGCAAAAAGCCTATGACGCCGCGACGCGCGACCTTTCCGCCGACCGGCGCTTCTATTCGGGCATGGCGCTGGCGCGCGTGCTGCAGCCGTCGTTTCTGGCGGCGACGCGGCGCTGGCTGCATGGCGACTTCGCCTCCATGCTGGCGACGACGGCGCGGCTCTCCCCCATCCCGGCGGGGCTCGACGCCGAGGAGCGCATCGACTTCATCCATTGCAACCATTTCTTCTGCATGCCCGCGGCGCTCGAGGTCGCGCGCCGCCGCGGCGCGAAAATCGCGCTCGACACCCATGATCTCCAGGCGCGCCAGTATGCGCTGCGCAACGAGCGCGGCTGGACCGTGCCGCCGGCCGCCCGCTTCGACGACATGCTGGCGATCGAGCTCGCCCTGCTCGCCAGGGCCGACGCGCTGATCCACCTCAACGACGAGGAGGCGGCGAGCTTCAAGATGCTGCTGCCAAAAAGCCGGCACGAGCTGATCTATCCGGCCGTGCCCGAGATCGCGCCGGGCCCGGGCGGACCCGACCTGATCGTCGTCGCCAGCGCCAATTACGCGAATTTTCTCGGCGTCAAATGGATGATCGAGGAGGTTTTGCCGCGCGCGCCCGAGGCCAGGATCAAGATCTACGGCAACATCGACCAGGAGTTTCGCGCCCGCGCCCCGGCCCTGTCGCGCGCCCGGCCCGAACTGTTCCTCGGGCGCGTCGCCGACCTCGCCGCCGCCTATGACCGCGCCGCCGCCGTGCTGCTGCCGACCACCGAAGGCCATGGCGTCTCGATCAAGACCATCGAGGCGATGTCGGCCGGCGCGCCGCTGATCGCGACGCCGCACGCCTTCCGCGGCATGCAGCTCGATCCGGCGCGGCTGACGAACGTCACGCTCGCGCCCGACGCGGAAAGCTTCGCCGCCGCCCTGCGCCAGGCCGCGGCGAACGGGGCGCGGGGCGAGGATCGCGCGGCCTCGGACACGCGGCGCGCCTATGAGGCGCATTTCGCCTTTGAGGCCTACGCCGCCGCCCTCGCGCGGGTGGCGCTGTCGCTCATCCCCACAGACAGGCACATATAAAGATTTGCTTATATCTTTATTGCGCTGTGCGCGGGCGGCTGGTATAGCCATGGGACATATGACTGGAGCCCGTTCATGACCCAGACCCCCAAGGATTACGTCGTCGCCGACCTCTCGCTCGCCGAATGGGGGCGCAGGGAGCTCGCCATCGCCGAGACCGAGATGCCGGGCCTCATGGCCGTGCGCGCCGAATACGGCCCGAGCCAGCCGCTGAAAGGCGCCCGCATCGCCGGCTCGCTGCACATGACCATCCAGACGGCCGTGCTGATCGAGACGCTGAAGGCGCTCGGCGCCGACATCCGCTGGGCCTCGTGCAACATCTATTCGACGCAGGACCACGCCGCCGCGGCCATCGCCGCCGCCGGCGTCCCGGTGTTCGCGCGCAAGGGCGAGAGCCTTGTCGATTATTGGGAATACACCCACAAGATCTTCGAGTGGGACGACGGCGGCGCGCCGAACCTGATCCTCGACGACGGCGGCGACGCCACCATGCTGATTCATCTCGGCATGCGCGCGGAGGCCGGCGACACGGCCTTCCTCGACAAGCCGACCAATGAGGAGGAAGAGGTTTTGTTCGCGGCGATCAAGCGCCGCCTCGCCTCGAGCCCCGGCGTCTACACGAAATACGGGACCGCGATCAAGGGCGTCTCCGAGGAGACGACGACCGGCGTGCATCGTCTCTATCTGATGGAGAAGGACGGCAAGCTGCTGTGGCCTGCGATCAACGTCAACGATTCGGTCACCAAGTCGAAATTCGACAATCTCTACGGCTGCCGCGAATCGCTCGTCGACGGCATCCGCCGCGGCACCGACGTGATGATGTCCGGCAAGGTCGCCATGGTCGCGGGCTTCGGCGACGTCGGCAAGGGCTCGGCCGCCTCGCTGCGCAACGCCGGCGCGCGCGTGCTGGTCTCGGAGGTCGACCCGATCTGCGCGCTGCAGGCCGCGATGGAAGGCTATGAAGTCACGACCATGGAGGACGCCGCCCCGCGCGCCGACATCTTCGTGACCGCGACCGGCAACGTCGACGTCATCACGCTCGACCACATGCGCGCGATGAAGGACCGCGCCATCGTCTGCAACATCGGCCATTTCGATTCGGAGATCCAGGTCGGCGCCCTGCGCAACCTGCAATGGCATAACGTCAAGCCTCAGGTCGACGAGATCGAGTTCGCCGACGGCAAACGCATCATCCTGCTGTCGGAAGGCCGGCTTGTGAACCTCGGCAACGCGACGGGCCATCCGTCCTTCGTGATGTCGGCCTCCTTCACCAACCAGACGCTGGCCCAGATCGAGCTCTGGACCCGCCACAAGGAGATGGAGCGCAAGGTCTACACCCTGCCGAAGCATCTCGACGAAAAGGTCGCGGCGCTGCACCTCGAAAAAATCGGCGTGAAGCTGACCAAACTCACGACCGAGCAGGCGACCTATCTCGGCCTGCCGCTTGAGGGCCCGTTCAAGCCGGACCACTATCGGTACTGAGGCTTTTTCGTCGGCAATGACGCGGGCCGCCCCTTTCGGGGCGGCCTTTTTCGTTGACGCGCGTCGCCTCCCTCGCCTTCGGCCGGGGCTGATGCTATGGCTTGACGAAAATGTCGCGTCGTCGCCTCCCGGGCGCGTTTGACGCCAAAATCGGAGAGCGCGCCATGGGGCCGGCCATGAAACCTCGCTTGCGCCGGGCCAGACGCGGGATTTCGGCGCTTCTCGCCGCCACGCTCGCCGCCGTTCCGGTTCTCGCCGAAGCGCAGACCACGCCCGCGGCGGAGCCCGCGCCTTCCGCGTCGCCGGCCGCGACGTCCCCAGAGCCCGCCGCGCCCGCGGAGCCGGCCGCGCCGGCGGCCCCTGACGAATCCCGCTTCACCCACGACGAGCTGTTGAAGCTGCTCGCGCCGATCGCGCTTTACCCTGATCCGCTGCTCGCGCAGCTTTTGCCGGCGAGCGCCTATCCGCTGCAGATCGTCGAGGCCTATCGCTGGCTCGAAAAGAACAAGACCGCTGTGAAAAAGAAGGATTTTTCCGGCGTCGACAAGCAGAAATGGGATCCTTCGGTCAAGGCGCTGGCGCGCTTTCCCGACGTCGTCAGGAAGCTCAACGACGACCTCGCCTGGACGAGCGATCTCGGCGACGCGATCGTCAACCAGCCGCAGGACGTCGCCGCCGCGATCCAGGAGCTGCGCGTGAGGGCCGAAAAATCCGGCGCGCTCAAGACGACGCCGCAGCAGACCGTCAAGCGCGTGAGTTCGTCGACGCCGCAGGGCGAAAAGAGCGACATCGTCATCCTGCCGTCGGACCCCTCGACGATCTATGTTCCGGCCTATGATTCGGCCGCCGTGTTCGACACGACGGCGGTCGTCGCGCCGCTGCTCACCTTCGGCGCGGGCGTGGCGCTTGGCGCGCTCGCCACCGGAACCTACTGGAACTGGCGCACGGGCGCGGTCTACCCGCCGGTCTGGGGCGGTTATCCGGGCTGGCGTCCGCCCTATCCGGGCTGGCGCCCCGGCATGCCTCCGCCTCCCGGCGGCTTTCCGCCGGGCCCGCCGCCGGGCGGCCCGGGCGGCGGCGGCCAGCCGTGGCGGCCGGGCGGCGACTACCGCCCTGGACAGGGAACCAAGCCCGGCCTCGGCGGGCCGGGACGACCCGGAGGGCCAGGCAAGCCCGGCGGAATCGGCGGCCCCGGGGGCGTTGGCGGGCCGGGCGGAATTGGCAAGCCCGGCGGCGGCGGCGGAATTGGCGGACCCGGAGGCGTCGGCGGCGCTGGCGGACCCGGACGTCCCGGCGGTCCTGGAGACGCTGGCGGAATCGGCGGACCCGGCCGGCCGGGCGGAAGCGTCGACAGGCCCGCCAATCGCCCTGCCGCGGGGACCCGTCCCGGCGCGTCGCGCCCTGCCGCCAAACCCGCCGCAAAGCCCGCGACGCGTCCGGCCAAGCCCGCGGCCCGCCCCGGAGGCGCGGCGAGCGGTCCACGGCCATCGTCGCGTCCGGCCGCGCGGCCTGCGGGCGGACGGCCGCAAGTCCATCATGGCGCCCGTGCGGGCGGGATTCAGGGCGCGCGCGCCGGCGGATTTCATGGCGGCGGACATGGGGGCTCCGGCGGCCGCGGCGGCTTCCATGGCGGCGGCGGCCATCGCGGCGGCGGCGGGCGACGCTCCGACATCCGCCTCAAGCATGACGTCGTCCTGCTCGGGCGGCTGAACGACGGCGTCGGCTATTATCGCTTCGTCTATAATGGCGGACGCACCGCCTATGTCGGCGTGATGGCGCAGGAGGTGGAGGCGGTCGCGCCGCAGGCCGTCGCGCGCGGCGCCGACGGCTATCTGCGCGTGTCCTATGAGCGGCTCGGCCTGCCGTTCGAGACCTATGAACACTGGGTCGCCGCCGGATCGCGCCTGCCGGAGCCGAAGCCGGACCGAGGCGGCTACTGAGCGGGCGCGATCCTGAACGTCGCGCCAAAGCGCCGGACGACGGAGGCGTCGCCTTCCCAGGGGCGCCAGTATTTCAGGCCGAGGGTCGTCGTTCCCGGCGCTCTGGCCGTGACCGTCCACGTCGCCTCGCCGCCCGCTCCGAGGCGGCCGGCCTGCGCCCTGAACGGGCCCTCTTCGACCTCAAGGCGCGCCGGATCGACCGTTTCAAGCGCCCAGCCGTAACCGGTCGACGGATTTTCTGGCAGGCGCAGCGCAAAACGCTCGCCGACGCGCGCCAGAATCGTTCCGCCGTCGTCGGCCTCGTTCACGATGCGGCCCTGCCCCGCCGCGCCGGCCGCATGCGCGGCGAAACAGAGCGCCGCAAGGATCGCGCCGGCCGGCCTCAAAGCCCGCCGAGCGCGCAGACGATGGCCCATTCCTCCTCCGTCACCGGCTGAACCGACAGGCGCGAGAGCTTCACAAGCGCCATGTCCTTGAGACGCGGATCCGCCTTGACGGCGGCGAGCGTCACGGGATTTTTCAGCGCGGTCTTGGCGCGCAGGTCGACCATGCCGAACTTGCCGCTCGCGTCGGATGGGTCAGGATAATAGGGCTTGATGATCTCGACGATTCCGACGATCTCCTTGCCCTCGTTGGAGTGATAGAAGAACGCCTCCTCGCCGACTTTCATGGCGATGAGGTTGAGCTTGGCCGAATGATTGCGCACGCCGTTCCAGAACGTGCCCTGCGTTCCAGCCGCGACCTGCTGGTCCCAGGACCATTTGAAAGGTTCGCTCTTCACCAGCCAATGGGCCATCCGATCTCTCCCGCAAAAGCCCGCGAGCTATAAAGCTTCAGCTTTCCGGTTTCGAGGGGCGCGCCATGAGTTCGGCGATGGCGTCCTCGATCGAGACGCGCCCGCCCAGCACGGCGTCGACGGCGGCGGCGATCGGCATGTCGACCTCGGCCGCACGTGCAAGTTCGAGCATCACGCCGCAGGTGAAGGCGCCCTCGACGAGGCCGATGCGCTCGGACGCCTCGGCCACGCTCGCGCCGCGCCCGAGCGCGAGGCCGAAGGAATAATTGCGCGAAAGGGCCGTGGTGCAGGTGAGCACGAGGTCGCCGAGGCCCGAAAGCCCGGAGAGCGTGGCGGCCTCGGCCTCATAGGCGCGCCCGAAGCGGACGAGCTCGGCGAAGCCGCGGGCGATCAGCGCCGCGCCCGCGCTCGCGCCAAGCTCGCGCCCGGCGGCGATCCCGCTCGCGATGGCGAGCGCGTTCTTGGCCGCGCCGCCGATCTCGACCCCGCGCACGTCGCTCGACGAATAGACCCTGAAGGTCGGCCCCGCCATCATCGCGGCGAGCGTCGCCGCCGCCACGGGGTCGCGCGCGGCGAGCGTCACCGCCGTCGGCAGGCCGCGCGCGACGTCCTGCGCGAAGCTCGGCCCCGACAGAATGGCGGCGGTGGCGTCGGGCAGGATCTCGCCGACGATCTCGGTCACGAACCGTCCGGTCCGGCGCTCGATGCCCTTGGCGCAGACGATGATCGGCGGATTGCCGGCGAGCTGCGGGGCGAGCTCGGCCAGAACGCCGCGCAGCGCCTGCGTCGGCACGACCGCCAGCACGACCTCGGCCGCGGCCGTCGCCGCGAGATCGGCCGTCGGCCTGACGTTGGACGCCAGCGGCACGCCCGGCAGGCGGCGCGCGTTGACGCCGGTCGCGGCCATTTCGGCGACATGCGCCGGATCGCGCGCGTAAAGCGCGACCTCGGGCGCCTCGCGGCCCGCCGCCTCGCCGCCGCGCGCCGCGAGATTGGCGAGCGCCGTTCCCCAGGCGCCCGCGCCCAGAACCGCGATCCTTCGGGCTCCCTTCGCCATCGGCTCCCCCCTTGCGGCTCTCCCGTGCGGCGCCTGCCTGCGGCCGCGCCGCCTGCCCCAAAGCTCTAGATGCGGCCGAACCCTGCGGCTGGCAAGAGCCGGCCCGCGCCGCCGCGCCTCGCGCGCAAAAGCTGCGGGCCCGGCAAAAATGCGCTATGCGGCCCGGGTCGCGGAGCGCAGGCGGCGAGAGCGGACGAGGCCATGTCGAAAGATCACGCGACGAACAAAGCGCCGAGCGCGCCCGGCGGCGCGGCGGCGAAGCCGCCGGCGCGCCTCGCCGTGCGCGTCTATTATGAGGACACGGATTTTTCCGGCGTCGTCTACCACGCGTCCTATCTGCGGTTTCTGGAGCGCGGCCGCACCGAGCTTCTGCGCGCCGCCGGCGTCGGGCATCGCGACCTGTTCGAGAACGGCGAAGGCGTTCATTTCGCCGTGCGGTCGATGTCGAT
The DNA here is from genome assembly GCF_044226135.1 of Methylocella sp. Classification (NCBI taxonomy): domain Bacteria; kingdom Pseudomonadati; phylum Pseudomonadota; class Alphaproteobacteria; order Hyphomicrobiales; family Beijerinckiaceae; genus Methylocella; species Methylocella sp. Next base: position 20,151 of record NZ_JBGAHM010000024.1, read on the forward strand.
CGAATTCCTGAAGCCGGCGCTGATGGACGACCTCATTGAGGTCGAGACGCGCATCGCGGCGGTCGGCGGCGCGTCGATCGACATGCGCCAGGCGATCCTGCGCGGCGAGGAGCGCCTGATCGCGGCGGCTGTCAGGATCGCCGTGATCTCGGGCGGACGAGCGGCGCGGCTGCCTCAGGCCCTGCGCGCAAGGCTTTGTGATGTGGGGTAAACCCGGCGTTAACCTTGACGCGGTTTGACTAGGCCGCCCGGCCGGCGGGGGCGCGTGCGAAAAAGCCGCAGAAATGACTGATTCGAGCGCCACACACCAAGCGACACACTTAGCGACACACTTGGCTTCACTTAGAAAAGCGCTGGGCGGCGAGCCCTGAGCGGCGCGCGGCGAGACGATGGGCTCGCGGGCGGCCCGACAGCCGAAGGATATTTGCGATGAATCCAGCCGATATTGCGGCCACGGGCGCGGCGGCCGCGGGACTGGCGCCGGGAGCCGAGATCACCCTGTGGTCGATGTTCTGGTCGGCGCATGTCGTCGTCAAGATCGTGATGATCGGCCTGCTCGCGGCCTCGGTCTGGTGCTGGGCCATCGTCATCAACAAGGTTCTGCTGCTGCGGCGCACGCAGAAGGCGATGGACCAGTTCGAGGAAGTGTTCTGGTCCGGCTCCTCGCTCGACGAGCTCTATCAGACGCTGTCGCAGCGCCCGACGTCGGGCACGGCGAGCCTGTTCGTGGCGGCCATGCGCGAATGGCGGCGTTCGCTCCAGTCGGGCGCGGCGGCGAGCTTCATGGGGCTTCAGGCGCGCATCGAGAAGGTGCTCGACGTCTCGATCGCGCGCGAGGTCGAAAAGCTCGAATCGAACCTGCTGGTGCTCGCCACCGTCGCGTCGGCGAGCCCGTTCATCGGCCTGTTCGGTACGGTCTGGGGCATCATGACCTCGTTCCGCTCCATCGCCGCGTCGCGCAACACCTCGCTGGCGGTGGTCGCGCCGGGCATCGCCGAAGCGCTGTTCGCCACCGCGATCGGCCTGTTCGCGGCCATTCCGGCGCTGATCGCCTACAACAAGCTGCAGGGCGACGTCGCCAAGAAGCAGGCGCGGCTCGAAGGCTTCGCCGACGAATTTTCCTCGATCCTGTCGCGGCAGATCGACCAGCGCGCCGCCCACCACGATCAGGCCGCGTGAGCGCGTCGACGAGCTTGAGGAGGCGCTGACATGGCCATGGCGACGATGGGCGGCCGCACCGGCGGACGCGGACGGCGCGGTTCGCCGCGCTACCGGCCGATGGCCGACATCAACATGACCCCCTTCATCGACGTGATGCTGGTGCTGCTGATCATCTTCATGGTGGCCGCGCCCCTGCTCGCGACCGGCGTGCCGATCGACCTGCCGCAGACGAAGTCGGCCGCGCTCAACATCGAGCAGAAGCCGCTGTCCGTCGCCGTCGACGACAAGGGCGCGATCTTCGTCATGGACGAGCCGGTCGAGGCAGGCAAGCTCGCCGACAAACTTAAGGAGGTCGCCAAGTCCGGCGTCGACGAGCGCATCTATGTGCGCGGCGCCAACGCCGTGAACTACGGCAAGATCGCCGAGGTGATGTCGATCATCACGGGCGCGGGATTCAAGAAGGTCGCGCTCGTCACCGATCCGAGCAAGTCCTGACGGCCATGCCCCTGCGCGACAACCCGGGCGCGGCGGTCTCCGCGGGCGGCCATGTCGCCCTGCTCGCCGCCATGCTCCTGTCGTTCTCGCACGACTCCCGTCCCGAGGACGCGCTGGAGACGATTCCGGTCGAGATGATGACCTCCTCGCAGTTCAACCAGATCATGAAGGGCGAGAAGACCGGCAAGCTCAGCGAGACGCCGAGGACGCGCGCCGAGAAACGCGCGGAGACGGCCGAGGTCAAGCCCGTGACCGCGCTCGCCCCGACCAAGCAGGACATCCCGTCCCCGCCGCCGCGCGCCAGGCCCGTCGACGATCCCGGCCGCGCCGAGGAGGCGAAGCCCGAGCCCCCCTCCCCGCCCGAGCGCCCCGTGCAGACGGCGAAGCTCGAGCCGGCGCAAGAGCCGCGCCCGGAGCCCCGGCCCAAACCCGAGCCGGCGCCAAAGGCCGAGACGAAGCCCGAGCCCGAGCCCGAAAAGCCCGACGCCGAAGCGCTCGACAGAAAACCTCCGCCACGGCCAAAGCCCAGGCCTGAAGCCAAGGCCGAGCCCCAGAAGGCCGAGCCCCAAAAGCCCGAACGGAAGCCGGAGCCGCGGAAGGCCGAGCCCAAATTCAAGCCCGACGAGCTCGCGAAGCTTCTCGAAGAAAAGAAACCCGAGGAGCGCAAGCCCGCGCCGAAGCCGAAGACGGGCGAGGCCGAGGCCGATCTTGCGCAGAAATTCGACGTCGGCGCGATCAGCCGGCTCCTCAACAAGGAGGCGCCGCAGCGTTCGGCCGCGGCCGGGCGTGAGCTGTCGCAGACCGCTTCGCTCGGCGCGCCGACGGCGAGCGCGGCCAAGATGTCGCCCTCGCTCTGGGCGCAGCTCGACGGACTGCTGCAGGACCAGTACCGGCATTGCTGGAATTTCGTCGGCGTCGCCGCGCAGCAGAAATATGTTCCGCAGATCCATGTGCGCTATGCGCTCGACGGCTCGCTCGTCGGCCAGCCCGAGCTCCTGAATCCGCCGACGGACCCCAATCTCCGCTCGCTCGCCGACAGCGCCATGCGGGCGGCGCGACGCTGCAACCCGCTGCGCATTCCGGCGCAGTTCCAGCCCTATTACGAACAATGGAAAGGCCGGGTCGTGCGCTTCGATCCGGAAGACATGCTTTGAAGCCTGGCTTTCTTCTGTCCCGCCGCTCCCTTCTTTCCGCCTCGCTGGCCATGGGCTGCTGCCTCGCCGCGCCGGCCGTCTCGACCGCGGCTCAGGACCGCGCGCTCGACGTGCGCCGCGGCGAGTTCACCCCCGTCACGATCGCGGTCGCGCCGTTTTCGGGCGATCCCGGCCCGGCCGGGACGCTGACCAGCGTCATCGTCAACAATTTCAAGCGTTCGACCTTTCTGTCGCCGCTCGACCCCAAGAGCTTCGCGGGCGTCACGGTCGACCCCGACCAGACGCCGGACATGTCGGCGTGGCGCGCGCTCAACGCGCAATATCTCGTCACCGGGCGCAGCCGCCGCAACGGCGACGGCCGGCTCCAGACCGAGTTCCGCCTGTGGGACGTCGCCACCGGGCAGCAGGCGGCCGGCCAGCAATATGTGACCGACCCCAACAACGTCCGGCGCGTCGCGCATATCATTTCGGATTCGATCTTCACCCGCATCACGGGCGAAGGCGGCTTCTTCGACACCCGCGTCGTCTTCGTCGACGAGACGGGCCCCGCGGAGCGCCGGCGCAAGCGCCTCGCCATCATGGACCAGGACGGCGCCAACGTGCGCTATCTGTCGCGCGGCGACGACCTCGTGGTGACGCCGCGCTTCTCGCCCTCGTCGCAGGACGTGACCTATATGTCCTTCGGCGCGACCGACCCGAAGGTTCTGCTGCTCAACATCGAGACCGGCCAGCGCGAGGTCGTCGGCAATTTTCCGGGCATGACCTTCGCGCCGCGCTTCTCGCCCGACGGCCAGCGCATCGTCATGTCTTTGGCGCAGGGCGCGGCGACCAATCTTTACGCCATGGACGTGAAGTCGCGCACCACGACGCGGCTGACCGATTCGGGCGCGATCGACACCTCCCCGTCCTATTCGCCGGACGGGACGCAGATAGTGTTCGAATCCGACCGCGGCGGGACGCAGCAGCTTTACGTCATGCCGGCCGGCGGGGGCGGCGCGGCGCGGCGCCTCTCCTTCGGCGACGGGCGCTATTCGACGCCGGTCTGGTCGCCGAAGGGCGACTTCATCGCCTTCACCAAGCAGAAAAGCGGGACTTTCGCGATCGGCGTGATGCGGCCCGACGGCTCGGGCGAGCGCATCCTGACGGAAGGCTTCCACAATGAAGGGCCGACCTGGGCGCCGAACGGGCTTTATCTGATGTTCTTCCGCGATCCCGGCGGCTCGAGCGGGTCGAAACTCTATATGATCGACGTGTTCGGGCGCAATGAATTCCAGGTGCCGACGCCGAGCTACGCCTCCGATCCGACCTGGAGCCCGCTGCTCAACTGAGCGGGCGTTTTGGCCTGACGCCGCCGCGCCGCGTGGCGTCAGGCCAGGCGGCGTCGCGCGAGCATGGGCGGTGCGATGGGCGGTGCGATGAGGGGCGTCCGCTCCCGCTGAAGGGCGGGCTCTCGGCCCCTGCGCCGGTCAGGCCGAGACGGCGCGCGGCTTCGGGGCGCGGCCCTCGATCACGTCGCGGTAATCCTCGATGATCTCATGCGCGGGACCGATCTCGCGCACCCGCCCGTCCTCGATCCAGACCACGCGGTCGCAGAGATGCGACAGCATGTGCAGGTCGTGCGAGACGACGAGAATGGTGCCGCGCTTGGCGAACTCCTGAATGAAGTCGTCGCATTTCGCCTGGAACTGCGCGTCGCCGACCGACAGCGCCTCGTCGACGATCAGGATGTCGGCGTCGGCGTAGGCGCAGACGGCGAAGGCGAGGCGCGCGGCCATGCCGGTCGAATACATCTTGAGGGGCTGGTAGAAGAATTCGCCGATGTCGGCGAAGGCCTCGACGAGGTGCAGGCGCTCCTCGATGAGCTTGCGCTTCACGCCAAGGATGGCGCCGCCGATGAGCGCGTTCTCGCGGCCCGTGAGCTCATGGTCGAAGCCGGAGCCGAGCGCGAGAATCGGCGCCACGCGTCCCTTGATCGCGACCTCGCCCACGCTCGGCCGCGTGATGCCGCAGATGATCTGCAGAAGAGTCGTCTTGCCGGCGCCGTTGCGGCCGATGATGCCGACCCGCTCGCCGCGCTCGACCTTGAAGGTCACGTCGCGCAGGACCCAATGCTCATGGTAGAACTTCCGCCAGCGGCCGAAGAGCGTCTGCTTGAGCTGGTCGTTGCGATGCAGATAAAGCTGAAACGCCTTGCCGACCCTGTGACAATCCACGACGGTTTCAGATGACATCGACGAAGACGGCCTTGTACTGCATGAAAAAACGATAGCCGAAATAAAACACGAGGAGCGATCCCGCGACAGTGCCGAAATAGAGCATGGCGTCGGGCGCCCTGCCGGCGAGCAGCAGGTCACGCGTCATTTCAACATAATTTCCGATCGGGTTTAGGTGCACGTAAAGGCGCAAATGAGGCGGAACGTCCTCGATCGTGTAGAAGATCGGCGTCGCGAACATGAACACCGGGACGATCGAGATCATGAGATGGGCGACGTCGCGCGTGAACGACCCGAGCGCCATCAGGAACCATGAGAGGCCGAGCAGCATCAGGAAGAAGGGCGCGGCGACGAACGGCAGGAGCAGCGCCGTCGCCGGCAGCGAGAACGACGCCGCGAGCTTGAACACGACGAGCACGGCGAGGCTGATCAGCGCATAGACCGAGCCGCGGATCGTCGCGGTCCAGGCGAGCGTCTCGCTCGGAAAGATCGATTTCTTGATCAGCGACGCCTGCTCATGCAGCATGGCCGGCGAACGATAGGCGATCTCGCTGAAAAGATTGAAGATGATGAGCCCGGCGAAGATCGACAGGGCGTAGCCCCCGACCCCCATGCCCTTGGCCGAGTTCGGCACGCCGACGGCGTTCGAGAAAATGATCGTATAGGCCGAAAGCATGACGAGCGGGCCGAACACGGCCCAGAGCCAGCCCAGAATCGAGCCGCGGAACCGCACCGCGAGTTCGCGGCGCACCACCGCCCGGATCAGCTCCTGATATCGCCAGGCGTGCGCGAAGGGCGCCGCCAGCGTCGTCAAAGGCGTCGCAAACGTCATTAAGTCCCCGATTAAACGTGCGAAATCCGCCGCGCGCGACGCTGTTGCGCCGTGCGCGGCGGATGTAGACCAGTTTGACGCCGCTTCGTCAATGCGAGGCGCGCGGACGCCCGGCGCGGCGCGTCAGGACGACGACGCCGGACATTGCACGAGATATTTCGCGGCGACGTTGAGGTTCGGCGCGGTATTTCCGTCGGCCATCACGATATTGGTGAGCGCGACATTGAGCGTCGGAGAGGACACCGTCCGCTTGAGCGGCACGACGAGGGTCGATCCCCAGACCCACGGCGCCTTGCTGACGACGGCGCCGGTCGCCACCGCGCTCGCGGAGACGACGCCGCGGTCATAGTTGATGATGAGATTGCCGTCGCCGCTCGGCGAGAAGGCGCAGGACGCGCCCGTGCTGGGCACGGGCAAGGAGCCGTCGGTCGTCGTCCACACCGGCGAATCGACATAGTCGCGGCCGGCCGCGTCGGATCCCGGCCGCACGAAGGAGGTGAGCGCGGTCGCCGCGGAGGGGTATTCGGCCGGCAGGGAGCCCGTGTTCACGGCGGTCTGCCAGTAGTTGGCGACGGCCTGCGTCGGCAGCCAGATATAGGGCCGCGGGCCCGTGAGGGAATCTTTCGGCGCGGTCACGACATTGACCATGCGCTCCTTCGAGCCCCAGGGCTGAACGCCCGTGTTCTGGGCGACGTCATAGGACGCGCGCCAGGCGCCCGAATAGGTGCGCCAGTCGGGCGCCATGACAGGCCCGGTCGTCGACGGCGCGGCGGGAAGGCTCGCGGCGAGAATGGCCTCCGTCCAGAAGCGCAGGAACCGCGCGCTGGCGTAGTGCCACCAGCCGTAATAGGAGCCGCCGTGCCACTCGCCATACTGGCTGAACACGGTGATCGGACGGCCCGCCGCCGCGAGCTGGCGCGCGAAGGCGTCGTGGCCGGTCGCCGGGACGTAGCCTTCGACGTTGGTGAGGAGGCCGCCGTAGACGTCGCCCGGATCGGAGATGAAGAGATGCGGCGTCCAGGCCGGCGGCAGGTAAGGCGGCGGATCGAGTTCATGATAGGTCGCGACGGCGATGACCCGCTGCGGCGCCTTCGTCGGATCGGGATTCGACAGGAGCGGGCTCGAGGCCGTGATCGCCGCGCCGGCCGAGCCCGCCGAAAACCCCATCAGCACCACGTTGAGATAGCGGATTTCAGGCCGGTCGGGGAATGCGTTCGCGCCGGCCGCGAGCGTGTCCAGGACGCGCTGGGCGCTGCGGTCGGCGTTCCAGTAGTCGAGCGTGACGTCGATGATCATCATGTTGTAGCGACGCGCCATGGTCTTCAGCTCGCGGTCGCCGCTTGGCACGACGCTCGACATATTGTTGACCACGGCGGCCCTGATCGGCTGCGTCACGTCATAGATATAGGCCGAATATCCGTTCAGCCTGCCCGACCAGCTTTGCACCGCGAGAGCTTGGCCCGCTCCGAGTCCGAGAATGAGATACGCGCCTGTACACAGGCTAGTGAGAAACCTTCGCATCGCTGCAGTCGCCTTTTCGGTCGCAAGAAGAAGCCCGAGCCTCCCTGTGAGATGATAATTGTTGAATTACGTCATTAGTAAAATTTAAATCAAACTTGACGCGGCGGCCTTTCGCCGCAGCGAAATCCTGTTGCTTTGCGTAACTTGGAGGCGCCCCGGGTTACGCGGAGAGCGGTCGCTTTAGGCGTGAGGGGTTTGGAGGGCGGCTGCGGCCGCCGCGGAACCCGGCGCGGCTTTCGCCGTTAAGCGCCCGAACGCAACACCGAAAGGAGCCGCGAATGGTTGACAAGGAGCATCTCAAGGGCGCCGCCGACAAGATGAAGGGCGCCGCCAAGGAAGCCGTCGGCAAGGTCACGGGCAGCGACCGTCTCGTCGCGGAAGGCAAGGCCGACAAGGCTGAGGGCGCCGCGCGCCAGACGATCGGCGACGTCAAGGACGCCGGCAAGAAGGCGGCCGACAGCATCAAGCGCTGACCGCTTCCAAGATAGAACTAAAATAGTATTGTCTTCATCAAGAAGCGCGTCCGGTCCGGACGCGTTTTTTGTTGCTGGGGCGCGCGTCCGAAGAGATCGGAAAGAAAACGCGCTTCATATCAGGGTTCGCTTCACCCTGCCGCCGCGGCGGCGCTGTTTTTCTTTTATCCGGCGTGCTTGACGCGGAATAACCGCGTCGCGCGGCTTTGACCATTTGTCTCGAAGATATTATTTCTGCTCCGGCGCCCGGCGCGACGATCGGACTTGATTTGCGTAAGCCTGATTTCGGATACAAACCTCGTGTCAGGCTTCTGTCGGACTGTCGCGCCGTCCGGCGGCCGGTTTCGCCCGTTCAGGCGACGCCGGCGCCACGGGCGAGATTCGACGCATTTCCGGGCAAACCATTGAAACGCGCCTTTGTTTTTCTGACGGTTCTCATCCTGCTGGCGGCGCTTGCGGGCGGCCTCGGCTATTTCCAGTTCGTGGTCAAGCCGCAGATGATCCGCCAGTTCATCGCGCAGGCCGAGCCGCCGCCGACCACCGTCGCGGTCGCGCCTGCGCAGGCGGACTCCTGGACGCCGCGCCTGCCGGCGATCGGCAGCTTCCGCGCCTTTCAGGGCGTCGAGGTCGCGCCGCAGATCGGCGGCGTGGTCGTCGCCGTCAAGGTCCGGTCGGGACAGGACGTCGAGAAGGGCGCGCCGCTGTTCGAGATCGACAATTTCGTCGAGCAGGCCGAGCTCAAGAGCAATCTCGCCGTGCTCAAGAACGCCGATCTGGCGCTCGAGCGCCAGAGCCAGCTGACAAGGTCGGGCAACACCACCAAGGCGAGCTTCGACGCCGCCGAGGCTGCGCGCGACCAGGCCGCGGCCGCCGTCGAGCGGGTGCGCGCCGTCGTCACCCAGAAGCAGATCGCCGCGCCCTTCGCGGGCCGCCTCGGCATCCGCAAGATCGACCTCGGCCAGTATGTCTCGCCGGGGACGACGCTCATCACCCTCCAGCAGCTCGATCCCATCTATGTCGATTTTCCGGCGCCCGAGAAATGGCTCGATCGCCTGAAGCCCGGCCAGGAGATCGAGGTCACGGTCGATTCGCATCCGGGCCGCGTGTTCCGCGGCAAGGTCGAGACGGTCGACGCCCGCGTCTCGCCGGAAAGCCGCAACGTGCTTCTGCGCGGCGTGCTCGAAAACAAGGACAAGGCGCTCCTGCCCGGCATGTTCGCCAATGTCGTCGTCGACGCCGGCGAGCCGAAAGAGGTCGTCACCGCGCCGCGCACCGCCGTCACCTATTCCCTTTACGGCGACAGCGTGTTCGTCGCGGTTCCGGCCCCGCCGCCGGACGGGTCGGCGCAGGCGGCGGCCGCAGCGGACGACAGGCCGATGAAGCTCGAACGGCGTTTCGTGCGCGTCGGCGAGGCGCGCGAGGACAGGATCGCGATCCTCGACGGCGTGCGGCCCGGCGAGCTCGTCGTGACCGAAGGCCAGATCAAGACGACGGACGGCGCGCTCGCGCGCGTCACGAGAGACACCGCGCTGACGCCGCCGCCGGCGCGTCCGAAGGAGTGAAATGTCTTTCACCGATATTTTCGTCCGCCGGCCGGTCCTCGCCAGCGTCGTCAGCCTGCTGATCCTGCTCGTCGGCCTTCAGGCCGCGTTCAAGCTCCAGGTGCGCCAGTATCCAGAGCTGTCGTCGACGACGATCACCGTGACCACGAGCTATCCGGGCGCCAACGCCGATCTCGTCAAGGGCTTCATCACGACGCCGATCGCCCAGGCCGTGGCCAGCGCGGAGGGGATCGACACGCTGGTCACGAGCTCGCAGCAGAACGTCTCGACCGTGACGCTGAACCTGCTGCTCAACGCCGACGCCGACCGCGCGCTGGCGGACGTGCTCTCCAAGGTCAACCAGATCAAATATCAGCTTCCGCGCGAAGCCTTCGACCCGGTGGTCGTCAAGCAGACGGGCGAATCCAGCGCCCTGCTCTACATGTCCTTCTCGTCGAAGGTCATGACGCCCTCGCAGATCACCGACTATCTGACCCGCGTCGTCCAGCCGAAGCTGCAGACCATCGAAGGCGTCGCCAACGCGCAGATTCTGGGCGGCCAGACCTTCGCCATGCGCATCTGGCTCGACCCCAACAAGATGGCCGCGCGCGGCGTGACGCCAAACGACGTGCGGGCCGCGCTCGCGGCCAATAATTTCACCTCCGCCGCCGGCCAGATCAAGGGCGACTTCGTCCAGACCGCGATCAACGCCCAGACTTCGCTCGATTCGGCGCAGGCCTTCGCCAATCTCGTGGTGCTCGCCCGCGGCGACGCGCTGACGCGGCTCGGGGCGATCGCCGACATCGAGCTCGGCCCGGCCTCGGCCGACTCCTCGTCGCAGTTCGACGGGCTGAAGGCCGTGTTCATCGGCGTCTATCCGACGCCCACCGCCAATCCCCTCGACGTCATCACGGCCGTGCGCGCCGCCTTTCCCGAGCTCAAGACGCAGCTTCCGGTCGGGCTCGAAGCGTCGATCGCCTATGACGCGACCGACTTCATCCGCGCCTCCATCGCCGAGGTCGAAAAAACCCTCGCCGAGGCCGCGGCCATCGTCGTCGTCGTGATTTTCCTGTTCCTCGGCAGCCTGCGCGCCACCATCGTGCCGGTGGTCACCATTCCGCTGTCGCTCGTCGGCGTGATGATCGTCCTGCTGGCGCTCGGCTATTCGATCAATCTCCTGACCCTGCTCGCGCTGGTGCTGGCGATCGGCCTCGTCGTCGACGACGCCATCGTGGTGGTCGAGAACATCCATCGCCATATCGAGGACGGGCTCAGTCCGCAGGAGGCGGCCCTCGTCGGCGCGCGCGAGATCGCCGGCCCCGTGATCTCCATGACGATCACGCTCGCCGCCGTCTACGCCCCGATCGGCTTCGTCACCGGGCTGACGGGCGCGCTCTTCCGCGAATTCGCCTTCACGCTCGCGGGCGCGGTCGTCGTCTCGGGCGTCGTCGCGCTGACGCTCTCGCCGATGATGTGCGCCTATCTCCTGAAGCCCCCGGCCGAGGACCGCGGGCGCAGCCTCGCGGCGCGCATCGACAGGGTGTTCAACTGGCTGCGCGAGGCCTACCGCCGCCGCCTGGCGCGCAGCCTCGAGTTCCGCGCCCTGACCATGCTGATCCTCGCCGGGACCATCGTCCTCACGGCGATCATGTTCTATTCGACGCCGCGCGAGCTCGCCCCCGAAGAAGACCAGGGCGCGATCTTCGCGCTGATCAAGGCGCCGCAATACGCCAATCTCGACTATCTCGAACGCGCCACGGCGCAGGTCCAGAAGGCCGCGGACGCGATCCCCGAAAAGGACAACGTCTTTCTCATCAACGGCTCGAACGGCGTGCGGCAGGGTTTTGGCGGCGTCATCCTCAAGCCCTGGGACCAGCGCGCGCGCAGCCAGAAGGCGGTCCTCGCCGAACTGCAGCCAAAGCTCGCCGAGGCGACGGGCGCCCAGATCCTCGCCTTCTCTCCCCCCGCCCTGCCGGGCTCGACCGGCGGGCCGCCGGTGCAGTTCGTGATCCGCTCGCTCGGCGACTACAAGGAGATCGTCGAGGCGATCGACAAGCTGAAGGCCGCGGCCGACAAGAGCGGCCTGTTCATCTTTTCCGACACCGACCTGCGCTTCGACCTGCCCCAGATCGAGCTCAAGATCGACGCCGACAAGGCGAACAGGCTCGGCCTCAACATGGCCGAGATCGGCTCCTCGCTCGCCACCATGCTGGGGGGCAATTACGTCAACCGCTTCAACATGAATGGGCGCAGCTACGAGGTCATCGCCCAGGCCCCGCGCGACTTCCGCCTGACGCCCGACTGGCTGACGCGCTACCAGGTGCGCACCGCGAGCGGCGCCCTCGTGCCGCTCGCGACCGTGGCGAGCGTCGAGACGAGCGTGCAGCCGAACGCCCTGCCGACCTTCCAGCAGCTCAATTCGGCGACGCTGCAGGGCGTGCCCTTCCCCGGCCGCACCATGGGCGAGGTCATCGCCTTCCTGCAGCAGGCCGCCAAGGAGATCCTGCCCCATGACTTCACCGTCGACTATCAGGGCGAGAGCCGGCAATACGTCAAGGAGGGCAACTCCCTTCTCGTGACCTTCGTGTTCGCGCTGATCGTGATCTTTCTGGTGCTGGCGGCGCAGTTCGAAAGCTTTCGCGACCCGTTCATCATCCTGATCGCCCTGCCGACCTCGATGTTCGGCGCTTTGCTGCCGCTCAACATCCTCGGCGTCGTGGGCGCGGCGAGCCTCAACATCTATTCGCAGATCGGCCTTGTCACGCTGATCGGCCTGATCTCGAAGCACGGCATCCTGATGGTCGACTTCGCCAACCGGCTCCAGATCGAGGACGGCCTCTCCCGCCGCGACGCGATCGTGCAGGCGGCGGCCGTGCGCCTTCGCCCGATCCTGATGACCACGGCGGCGATGGTGGTCGGCATGATCCCGCTCATCGTCGCCAACGGCGCCGGCGCGCAGAGCCGCTTTTCGATCGGAATCGTCATCGCCTCGGGCATGACCATCGGCACGCTGTTCACGCTGTTCGTCACGCCGGCGGTCTACACTTTCGTGGCGCGCGACCATTCGACCGGCCGCCGCCCCGAGCCTGCGATCGACATTTTTGACGAAGGCGTCGGCCGCTCGGCGGCGGAATGAGCGCCGCTCAGCAGGGCGGCGGCGGCAGCCGCGCCCTGAGCACGCCCGCGACGAGCGCCGCCCCCGCGCCAAGAAGCGCCAGCGCGGCCATGGCCAGATAGGCCCCGGCGCCGAAGGCCGCCGTCAGCGCGCCGGCCGCGAAGGTCGCGGCGGCGAGGCTCAGGGCCGAAGCCGCCGAAAGCCATCCCTGCATCCGCGCCCGGTGCGTCGGCGTGGCCAGCGCGCCAAGCAGGAGCACGCCGCCGATCGTCGTCGCGCCATAGCTCAGCGCATGCAGCGTCTGCAGCAGGATGACGGCCCAGCCCGGCGGCCCGAAGCTCATGGCGATCCAGCGAAAACTCGCGCCGAAGGCGCCGGCGAGCAGGAGGCAGATCGAGGCGCGCTCGGAGCGAAACAGTCGCCCGGCGACGATGAACAGCGCGCTTTCGGCGGCGACGCCGATCGCCCAGGCGAGGCTGATCGCGAAGGCCGAAAGGCCGGCGGCGCGCCATTCCAGCGTGCCGAAGGCGTAGACCTGCGCATGGCTCGCCTGAATGAACGACGCGGCCATGATCGCCATGGCCGCGAGGCGCAGCCGCGCGCGGTCGGCGGTCAGCCGTCCGCCCCGCTCCTGAACGAGCGTGTGGACGCGGTTCATGCGCCGGAAGGCGAGCGCGCCGGCGCCGAGCGAAGCCATCGAAAGCAGCAGCAGCGCATGGATGATGCGCTCGCCGGGAAAGAGCCGGACCAGAAGCGGCGACGCCAGCATGACGGCGAGCACGCCGATCGAGGTCCAGACGCGGATATGTCCATAGGCGACCGGCGTCCGTCCCTCGACCTCGGCGCGGCGCATCGCCGAGACGGTCAGGGCGTCGCACAGCGCCGGCGACGAGCCCATGGCGAGCGAGACGACGAGCGCGCCGAAAAAGACCGGGGCGAAGCCTTCGACCGCGGCGAGGAACGCATAGCCGCAGGCGATGGCGAGCGCGCACAGCAGCAGGGCGAGCCCGAGGCCGCGCCGGTCGGCGAAGCGCGCGACGAGCGGCGTCACGACGACGCGCAGCACGAGCGGCGCGGCGAGCGCTGCGGCGATCTCGCCCTCGCTCCAGCCGCGCGCGCCGAGCCAGACCGGAAAATAGGGCAGTTGCAGGCCGAGCGGCAGGAAGAACAGGCCGGCGACGAGCGCGAGGTCGCGCGATTCGCCGGGCTTCAGGAGGCGCCTCGCGCTCACTCCATCGCCGCGGCCTTGAGGATGCAGACCATCGTCGCGACGGCCGGCCGGTCCGAGACGTTGCGGATGACATGCGGCCGGTCGCAGCGGTAGCGCAGCGTGTCGCCGGCCCGCGCCCGCTCGACCACGCCCGACACCTCGACCTCAAGCTCGCCCTCGCTCACGGACAGGCTTTCGACCGAGCCGCGCTGGTGCGCCTCCGATTCGAGCACGCCGCCGGGGTCCGCCGAAAACTCGTACCATTGCAGCCATTCGACCGTCTTGATCCAGCCGACGATCGACAGCCGGCATTTTCCGTCGTCGGAGACGAGCATCGGCGTGTCGCGGCGCTCGGTCTTTTCAAGGAACGGCTCGTCGTCCTGCGCCTGCAGCACGCGCTCGATCGACACGTCGAGCGCCTGCGACAGCCGCCAGATGGTGGCGAGCGTCGGATTGGTTTCGTTGCGCTCGATCTGGCTGATGATCGATTTGGCGACGCCCGAATGTTCCGAAAGCTCGGAAAGCGACAGATTATAGGCCTTGCGCAGGCGCTGCACGGCCTTTCCGAGCTGCCCGGACACGGCGAGCGCGCCGGCTTCGAGCGCCTTGGCCTTGTCCCGCCCTTCGATTCCCATCGCGACCCCGTTCGGCGATGCCCCGCCATCGCGTTTGTTATATCGAACGCGCCGGCGCGTCCGCAAGCGGCGTGAAGCGGCGAGCCCGGGGGCGGTCAAGCGTCCATCATCATAGCGTCATCCGAAAGCCATGCGACTCTGCTTTATAAAGCAGCGCAGCAAAAGCAGAACGCAGGATCCGACGCGTGAGCGAGTCAGCAGAGCCAAGACGTTACCGCAGCCTGTTCCTGTCGGATGTTCATCTCGGCACGAAAGGATGTCAGGCGGATCTGCTGCTCGACTTCCTGAAGCATAATGAAGCCGACAACGTCTATCTCGTCGGCGACATCATCGACGGCTGGCGGCTGAAAAGCGGCTGGTACTGGCCGCAGTCCCACAATGACGTCGTGCAGAAGCTGCTGCGGCAGGCGCGCAAGGGCGTCAAGATCACCTACGCCCCCGGCAATCACGACGAATTCGCGCGCGACTTCGTCGGCGCCTTCTTCGGCGGCGTCGAGGTGGTCGACAGCGCGGTCCATGTCACGGCCGACGGCCGGCGCCTTCTCGTCATCCACGGCGACCAGTTCGACGTCGTCGTCCAGCACGCGCGCTGGCTCGCTTTCCTTGGCGATTGGGCTTATGAAGCGGCGCTCGTCGTCAATCGCTGGTTCAACAAGGTCCGGCGGTGGCTCGGCTTCCCCTACTGGTCGCTGTCCTCCTGGGCCAAGCTCAAGGTCAAGAACGCTGTGAGCTTCATCGGCGATTATGAACAGACGCTCGCCGACGCCGCGCGCCGCCATCAGGTCGACGGCGTCGTCTGCGGCCACATTCATCACGCCGCGATCCGCGACATCGGCGGCGCGCTCTATGTGAACACGGGCGATTTCGTCGAGTCCTGCACGGCGGTCGCCGAGCACGCCGACGGCCGGCTCGAAATCCTGCGCTGGCAGGCGACGGCGGCCGAACAGGCCCTGCTGCCCGCGTCCTCCGCCGCGCGGGCGCATCGCCAGGCGGCCGCCTGATGCGCATCCTGATCGCGACCGACGCCTGGAAGCCCCAGGTCAACGGCGTGGTGCGCTCGCTCGAATCGGTCGCGGCCGCCCTGCGCGAGTTCGGCGCCGAGGTCGAGTTCCTGACGCCGCAGGGCTTCGCCTCCGTGCCGCTGCCGACCTACGGCGAGATCAAACTCGCCTTCGCCAGCGCCAAATCCATCCGCAAGCGGCTCGACGGCGCGCCGATCGACCATATCCATATCGCGACGGAAGGTCCGGTCGGCTTCGCCGCGCGGCGCTACTGCCTGCGCGAGAACCGCGCCTTCACCACGAGCTACCACACGCGCTTTCCCGAATATATCGAGACGCGCACGCGCCTGCCCTCGTGGATCACCTACGCCGTGCTGCGGCGCTTCCACAATTCCGGCGCCGGCGTGATGGTCGCGACGGCGTCCGTCGCCTCCGACCTCAAGAAGCGCGGGTTTGAACGGCTGATGCACTGGTCGCGCGGCGTCGACCACCGGCTGTTTTCGCCCGAACGGACGCTGCCGCTCGACCTGCCGCGCCCGATCTATCTCTACGCCGGCCGGCTCGCGCCCGAAAAGAACATCGAGTCCTTTCTGGCGCTCGACCTGCCGGGCTCGAAGCTCGTCGTCGGCGACGGCCCGTCGCGGCGCGCGCTCGAGGCCGCCTTTCCGAAGGCGCGCTTCGTCGGCGCAAAAAGCTCCGTCGAACTCGCGGCCTATTACGCCTCCTCCGACGCGCTCGTCTTCCCGAGCCGCACCGACACTTTCGGCATGGTGCTGATCGAGGCGCTCGCCTGCGGCCTGCCCGTCGCCGCCCTGCCCGTCGCCGGGCCGCTCGACGTGATCGGATCGAGCGGCGTCGGCGCGCTCGACGAAGACCTGCGCGCCGCCTGCCTCGAGGCGCTCGACATCCCGCGCGAAAAAGCGCGCGCCCACGCCCTGACCTTCACCTGGGCGAACAGCGCGCGCCAGTTCCTGGACAACATCGTGCTCGCCAAGTCGCGCAAGCTCTCGACCGCCGCCCTCTGACGGCTCGCCCCTTTAACATTCGGGCATATGCCCCATATCAGCGCCAATCCTTTCCAGGGTCTACGCTGATGGACTTCTATTCTTCCCTGATTCTTGACGATTCCGACCGCTTCGCCGAAGGCCGCGACGACTCCGCGCTCGCCGCCCCTCCGCCCGCAGGCGAAAGCGGGACGCAGGACGACGATCCGCCCGACGACGCGCTGCTCGACGCCTATTCGCGCCGCCTCACGCGCATCGTCGAAGAGGTCGGCCCGAGCGTGGTGCGCCTCGACGTGCGGCGCGGCGACGGGCGCGGCGGCTCGGGCTCGGGCGTGATCGTCTCGCCCGACGGGCTCATTCTCACGAACAGCCATGTCGTCGGCGGCGCGAAGCGCGCCGGCGTCCTGACGCTCGACGGCCGCAGCCTGTCGGGCCGCGTGCTCGGCGACGACCCCGACACCGACCTCGCGCTCGTCCGCGTCGATGAGAACGTCGCCCTTCCCGCCGCCCGGCTCGGCGATTCGAAGCGGCTTCGGCCAGGCGAGATCGCGGTCGCGATCGGCAATCCGCTCGGCTTCGATTCGACCGTCACCGCCGGCGTCGTCTCGGCGCTCGGGCGCTCGCTGCGCGCCGCCAACGGGCGCATGATCGACGACGTGATCCAGACCGACGCCGCGCTCAACCCCGGCAATTCGGGCGGCCCGCTCGTCGCCTCGAACGGCGAGGTGGTCGGGATCAACACGGCGATCATCGCCGGCGCGCAGGGCATCTGCTTCGCGGTCGCCGCCAACACCGCGCGTTTCGTGCTCGGCGAGCTCGTCCGGCACGGGCGGGTGCGGCGCGCCTGGCTCGGCGTCGGCGCGAGCACGATCGTGCTGCCGCGCCGGATCGCGCTGCGCCTCGGCCTCGAACAGACCCGCGGCGCCGTGATCAACGAGGTCGAGAAGGACAGCCCGGCCGACCACGCCGGATTGCTGACCGGCGACATCGTGCTCGCCGTCGAAGGCGAGCCGGTGGCGAGCGCCGGCGACCTTCTGCGCCTTCTCGACGCGAGCCGCATCGACCGGGTCGCTCTGGTCGAAGTGCTGCGGCGTTCGGACCGCCGTCGGTTCTGGGCGGCGCTGCGCGAGCGGCGCTAGCCCCGAAACTGCATCGAAATTAAGCAAGCTTTGGAGCCGACCCAGAAAAGCGGCGTAAACTCCGCGTTTTCCGTCGCAAGAAGCGTAATTTCGTTGCTTCGGCGCGAGTTTTGAGGCAAGAGAAAGAGCCATATCGCCAACAATCCCGACGCCACGGCGTCAGGAGCAATTGACGTCAGGCCGCGCGCAAGCCGCCTGTAAGTCTCGGCGACACCGCCAGTCCGTCAGTTTGAGCCCGAAGGTTGGTCCCTGAAGGCTCGTTCGCGCCGGCGGCCTTCCAGCCGCTTGTGGGCATTTGCAGGGCGCAGGCCCGTTTTTCAGGATAAAGATGACTTTCGAGGAACTTGGCCTTAGCGCCAAAGTGCTGCAGGCGGTCGAAGCGACCGGCTATACGACGCCGACGCCGATCCAGGCCCAAGCCATTCCTTTCGCGCTCGCAGGGCGCGACGTCCTGGGCATCGCCCAGACCGGCACCGGCAAGACCGCGGCCTTCACCCTGCCCATGCTCTCGCGCCTTGAACAGGGCCGGGCGCGGGCGCGCATGCCGCGAACCCTGATCCTCGAGCCGACGCGCGAACTCGCCGCGCAGGTCGAGGAGAGCTTCGTGCGCTACGGCGTCAACCACAAGCTCAACGTCGCGCTTCTGATCGGCGGCGTCTCCTTCGCCGACCAGGACGCCAAGATCACGCGCGGCGCCGACGTGCTGATCGCGACGCCGGGCCGCCTGCTCGACTTCGCCGAGCGCGGCAAGCTGTTGCTGACGGGCATCGAGATCCTCGTCATCGACGAAGCCGACCGCATGCTCGACATGGGGTTCATTCCCGACATCGAGCGCATCTGCAAGCTCGTCCCCTTCACCCGGCAGACGCTGTTCTTCTCGGCCACCATGCCGCCCGAGATCACGCGGCTGACCGAGACCTTCCTGCACAATCCGGCCCGCGTCGAGGTGGCGCGGCCTTCGTCGACCGCCTCGACCATCACGCAGGGGCTCGTCGCCTCCCCGCCCGGCCCCGACAAGCGCAAGACGCTGCGCAATCTGATCCGGGGCGCGGCCGACTTCAAGAACGCGATCATCTTCTGCAACCGCAAGCGCGACGTCGCGGTGCTGCACAAATCGCTCGTCAAGCATGGATTCTCGGCCGGCGCGCTGCATGGCGACATGGACCAGCGCGCGCGCATGGCCTCGCTCGACGCCTTCAAGACGGGCGAGGTGGCGCTGATCGTCTGCTCGGACGTCGCCGCCCGCGGCCTCGACATCCCCGACGTCAGCCATGTCTTCAATTTCGACATGCCGACCCACGCCGAAGATTACGTTCACCGCATCGGCCGCACCGGCCGCGCCGGCAAGAGCGGCGTCGCCATCTCGATCGTCACCCGCGCGGACCAGAAGCATGTCGCCGAGATCGAGAAGCTGATCGGCCGCAAGATCGACTACGCCGAGGGCCCGGCGCTCGCCGACCTGCCCGAGGACGACGCCGACGCCGCGCGCGAAGACGGCGACCGCCGTCGCGGAAAACGCGACCGCCGCCGCGCCGAGGACGGCGATTCGGGCAAGAGCCGCCGCCGCGAGCGCGGCGAGGCGCGCCCGCGCCCCGAGCCCGTCGCCGAGGAGCCGCCGCGCGCCGTCGCCAGGCCGGCGCCCGCGCCGCGCGCCTGCTGCCGCGAGCCGCGGCGCGACGGACGGCGCGACCGCCGCCGCCACGAGGACGACGACGTTCCGGTCGTCGGCATGGGCGATCATGTGCCCATGTTCATGCTGCGGCCGGTGCGCCTCAGGCCCTCTAAATCCGTTCGCGAGGACGCCGAGGAGTCCACCGGCGTCGGCGGCTGAGCGGTTTCGCCGCCGGCGGCGTCAGGTGGCGCGGCGGGCGATCTCCCAATCGGCCTCGGCGATCACCCGCGGCGCGCCGACAAGCCGCCAGACCCCGTCGAGCCGCAGGCCGTAGAGCCGCCCGTGCAGCGCCGCCTCGAAGAAATAGGGCGACAGCGGAAAGACGTCCTCCGCGCGGCCGGCGAACAGCGCCGGCTTGACGATTCCCACGCCCGCATAAACGAAAGGCGCGACCTCCCGTTCGGGGCGACGCGTCAGCCTTCCGTCGACGGCCATGTAGAAATCGCCCGGCCAGTCGACGCCGACGCTCGCCGTCGTCGCCGCCACCAGAAGCAGGATGTCCATCCGCTCCGGGTCCCACAGCTCGGCGAGGCGCAGCAGGTTCTGCCGCGGCCCCTCGATCCAGAGCGCGTCGGTGTTCGCCACATAAATCGGCTTCTCGCCCAGAAAAGGCAGCGCCTTCTTGAGGCCGCCGCCCTGGTCGAGCAGCTTCGCGCGCTCGTCCGAGACGATGATTTCGAGATCGGAGCGGCCGAGCACATGGCTTTCGACCTGATCGGCGAGATGATGCACGTTGACCACCGCGCGGCGCGCCCCGGCGCTGGCGAAGCGGTCAAGCATATGGTCGATCATCGGCCTGCCGCCGACCTTGATCATCGGCTTGGGCGTCGTCAGGGTCAAAGGCAGCATGCGGCTGCCAAGGCCGGCGGCGAAGACCATGGCCGTTTCGGGCGCTTGCGTGGACATGAACGGACGGCCGCCTTTTGTTCCCGAGGGTCCGGGACGTCGGCCCGAAACGCCGCAGAGTTTTAAGCCCGCCGCACGACGACGCCAAGCCCGCGCAGAGGCCGCCCGGGCGGGATCGCCTCCGCGCCGCGCTCAGGCTTCGCCGGCGAGCTTTGGCGCATGCGTCCTGAACCAGGCGCGGATTTCGGCGAGGCTCTCGTGGCGCAGGTTCTTTTGCAGATAGCGCTCCACGCGCGGAAGATGCGCGAGGTAATGCGGCTTGCGGTCGCGCGCGTCGAGCCGCGCGAAAATGCCCAGAATCTTGGTCGCGCGCTGTGCGCCGAGCGCCGCATAGGCCCGCGCGAACTCCTGCAGGTCGAAGGCCGCGCCGGGCGCGAACTCGCGCCGCGCCCGCGCATAGGCGCCAAGCAGCTTCAGTTCGAGCGCCTCGGGCACGTCGACGCGCGCGTCCTGCAGCAGCGAGACCACGTCATAGGCCGGGTGCCCCATGACGCAGTCCTGAAAATCGACGAGCCCGACTTTGGCGAGCCCCTCCCGCCGCGCGAGCCAGATGAGGTTCGGCGAATGATAGTCGCGCAGCGTCCAGGTCGTCTCCATGGTCAGGGCGGCGTTGAGCGTGCGTTTCCAGATGTTGACGAAGGTCGCGCGCGCCCCCGACGACAGATGCAGCCCGCCGCGATGCGTCGCCCACCAGTCGAGGAACAGCTCGACCTCGATGAGCAGCGCGTCGAGGTCATAGGGCGGCACCACATAATCGTCGCCGTCTTCGACTTCGAGCACGTCCGGCAGATCGCTCGCATGCAGCTTCGCCAGCGCCCGCGCGGCGAGCTCGTAGCGCTCGAAGTCCGGCGCGCCGTCGGCCAGCACGCCCTCGGTCCCGAGATCTTCGAGCAGGACCACGCCCGTCTCGAGGTTGAAGGCGTAGATTTCGGGCGCAGACAGCCCCTGTCCGCGCAAAGCCCGGTCGACGGCGACGAAGGGGCGCGCGTCTTCGGCGAGTCGGGCGATGGCGCTATAGGGCTTGCCGAAGCGGATCGGCGGGCCGTCGGGGCGCGGCGGCGAGATCATCAGCACGGCGGTCGCGCCGTCCGGCGTCACGAGACGCTCGAAGGCGCGCGATGAGGCGTCGCCCTGCATGTGGTCGCGCCGGGCGGCGCGCCATTGCGTCGGCGCGAGCAGGGCCTCGATCGCCTGGACGCGGGCGAGGCGTTCGGCGAAGGCGCCGCGTCCGGAGACGGTCGCGGTCCGCGCCTCCTCGCCGCCCTCGGGATCGAGCGCGAAACTGACGTCGAGACGGTCTGGCGAGAGCCGGCCGCCGCCCCGCTCCGGCCATTCGACGATGGCGAAGGCGCCTTCGACCGCCTCGTCGAAGCCGAGCTCGACGAGCTCTTCGGGGCTTTCGAGCCGGTAGAAATCCGCGTGCACGATCGGCGCCTTGCGCCCTTCATAGAGCTGCATGAGCAGAAAGGTCGGGCTCGGGGCCTCGATCTCGGCGTCGCCGCTCAGGCGCCTGATCAGGGCGCGCGCGAACGTGGTCTTGCCGGCGCCAAGCTCGCCCGAGAGGGCGACGAGATCTCCAGGTTCGATCAGCTCGGCGATCTCGTCGGCGAGGCGGGCCGTCGCCGCCTCGTCGGGCAGGCGCCTCGTCCAGCAGGCCGCCCCCAGCCCGGCGGGAGGAGCCTGATCCGGCGCGGGCGCGACCTCGGCGTCTTCAGCCATTGCTTTCGCGCTCCTCTTGCCCGGCGGCCTCGGCCGGAACCATCTTTGCGGGGAAAACGCAGGTCACGGTGGTCCCTTCTCCCAGCGCCGAATCGATCATGATGCGCCCGTCGTGCAGCTCCACGAAGGAGCGGGCGATCGACAGGCCGAGCCCGACGCCGCGATGGCGCGAACCGGCCGAATGCGTGCGGAAGCGGTCGAAAATATGATCGATCACTTCGGGCGGCACGCCGCGCCCGCGGTCGATCACCTTGAACAC
Source organism: Methylocella sp. (assembly GCF_044226135.1). Lineage (NCBI taxonomy): Bacteria > Pseudomonadati > Pseudomonadota > Alphaproteobacteria > Hyphomicrobiales > Beijerinckiaceae > Methylocella > Methylocella sp. Next base: position 42,201 of record NZ_JBGAHM010000024.1, read on the forward strand.
GATCTCGCCGTCGCGCCGCATCGCCGCAAGGTCGATGCTCTCGCCGCGATCGGAGAAGCCGATGGCGTTCGAGAGCAGGTTGGTGAGGATCTGGCGCAGCCGCTTGCCGTCGGCCACGAAGCAGCCGAGCGGCCCGAGCGCGACGACATGGATCGAGACGCCGGCGTCGGCGGCGCGGGTCTCCATCGCCTGCGCGGCGGCGAAGGCGGCGCCGGCGACGTCGATCTCCTCGAGCGAAAGCTCCATGGCGTCGACGTCGATCGAGGCGAGGTCGAGAATGTCGTTGATGATGGCGAGCAGCGAGGTCGATTCGGCGTTGACGTAGCCGACATAGTCGCGCTGCAGCGGGTTCAGCGGGCCGACCGCCGGATCGTCGAGGCGCTGCGCGAAGCCGATGATGTTGGTGAGCGGAGATCGCAGCTCATAGGACACATGGTGCACGAAGTCGTTGCGCAGGCGCTCGGCCTCGACCAGCGCCTGGTTGCGCTCGGTCAGCGCCCGCTCGATGTTGACGCCGGCGGTGGCGTCGATGAAGGTCAGGAGCGTCGCGCCGTCAGGCAGGGGCGCGGCGGCGCAGTCGAACACGCGCGCGTCGCAGAGCGTCTTGCGGCTTTTCGAGCCGAGCCGCTGGTCCTCGAGCCCGGCGACGGCGGCCTTGAGCGCGTCCCAGTCGTCCGGCTGCGCGAACAGCGGCGCGCAGAGTTCGGCGACCCGGTCGATATGCGGCTCGCCGCTCAGCGCGGCGGGGTCAAGGCCCCAGAGCTCGGCGAAGGCGGGATTGAACAGCTTGAGCCGCCCGTCGCTGCCGAACACGGCGACGCCTTCGCTCAGGGCGTCGAGCGTCTCGCTCTGCACGCGCATCGCCGCGTTGAAGCGCGATTCGAGGCGGAAGCGCTCGGTCAGATCGTCGTAAAGATAAGTGACGCCGCCCTGCGGATTGGGGTTGACGACCATGCGCAGCGTGCGCCCGTCGGGCAGGTGCCAGGCCTGCTCCTCGGTTTCGATCGACTGGTAGCAGGACAGCAGCTTCTCCCGCCAGGCGCGATAGTCGGCCTGCTCGGGGATGAGTTCGGCGGCGCGCAGGTGGTCGAGGATCTCGCCGTCGGTCGGGCGCTCGTCGAGCCAGGCGTGGTCGAGCCCCCAGAGCTGGCGATAGGCTGCGTTGTGGAAGGCGAGGCGTTTCGCGCCGTCAAAGATCGCCACCGCCGTCGAAAGCTGGTCGAGCGTGCGGGCGTGGGCCTCGCGCTCGCGCTCGAGCGCGTCGCGCGCGGCCTGCAGTTCGGTCACGTCGGCGGCCATCCCGGCGCAGCCGAGGCCGCCGTCGCGGCCGGCGCGTCGATGACGCGTCGAAGATGCGGCGCGCGCCCGCGACGACTGCGGGAACGCGGGCGCGCCAGACCTCGCCGGCCGCGCGCGCGGCGAGGCTCGCCCTCGCGCGCCGGCTTCGAGCAGTTCGAGGCCGCGCGCCGGCGTCGGCCGAGTCCTTCGCCTCGACCGCGCTGGCGTAGGCGGCGTTGACGAGCACGAAGGCGCGCCGCCGGCGTCGCGCAGCCAGGCGGGGTTGGGCGACGCCTCGATGGTCGTCCAGAGCGATTTCAGTTGCGCGCGCGCCTCGGCCGCCACGCTCGACGCCGATCGCGTCGAGGCGGTCCCTGGAGACGTCGCGCAGGCAGGCGCAGAAGGGCGCGGCGGCGCGGGGCGCGCCTTCGACTTCGATCCAGCGCCCGTCGCGCGTCGCGGTGGTGAGGCGGAAGCCCTCGCCCCCGGCGCGCAGCCGTCATGCGCTCGGCGAGCTGCCGCGGCGTCGTCTTCGGCGAGCCAGCCGGCGAAATCGAGCGGCCGCGTCCGCGCCGCCTCCGGGCGATAGCACGGACAGGTCGCCGACGACGCGGGCCGCCTCGCCGGGCCCGGCAGGATCGCCAGAACTTGAGATTTTTCGCCCAGGAAAGACCGGCCTCATGGAGGCGCGCGCGCAGCGCGCGGCTTCGGCGTCGAACTCCGCCTCGCGGCGGCGGGCTGCGCGGCGGCCGGACGCATGAAGCCAGCCGGCGGCCCCGGCGAAGGCGAGCGCCCCCGAAGCCGAAGGCGAAGACGAAGCCGCTGCCCCGGGCCGCGCTCGGCTTGTGTTGCGAGCGCCGGCGTCGCGAGCGCCTCTGCGCCTGCGCTGGCGAGCGCCCCGCCAGCACCGCGCGCTGTCCTCATCTATCCCCGTCCATCCTGGAGGCCGCCCTGCCCCGTCAGGCGGCGCAGCTATACGCGGGCGCGCCAGACCTCGCCGGCCGCGCGCGCGGCGAGGCTCGCCTCGCGCGCCGGCTTGTCGAAAAGCTCGAGGCCGCGCGCCACGGCGTCGGCCGGGTCCTTCGCCTCGACCGCGCTGGCGTAGGCGGCGTTGACGAGAATGAGCGCGCCGCCGGCGTCGCGCAGCCAGGCCGGGTTGGGCGACGCCTCGAGCGTCGTCCAGAGCGATTTGAGCTGCGCGCGGGCCTCGGCCGCCACGCGCTCGACGCCGATCGCGTCGAGGCGGTCCTGCGAGACGTCGCGCAGGCGCAGCAGGACGCGGCCTGACCGGGGCGCGCCTTCGACTTCGATCCAGCGCCCGTCGCGCGTCGCGGTGGTGAGGCGAAAGCCCTCGCCCCCGGCGCGCAGCCGTCGCGTGCGCTCGGCGAGGCGCGCGGCGTCGTCTTCGGCGAGCCAGCCGGCGAAATCGAGCGGCCGCGTCCGCGCCGCCTCCGAGCCGAGGACGGACAGGTCGCCGCAGACGCGGGCCGCCTCGCCGGGCCCCGGCAGAATCACCAGCGCCTGAGATTTTTCGCCCAGGAAAAAACCGGCCTCATGGAGGCGCGCGCGCAGCGTCGCGGCTTCGGCTTCAAGCTCCGCCTCGCGGCGGCGGGCGGCGCGGCGGCCGGACGCATGAAGGCAGCCGGCGGCGCCGGCGAAAGCGAGCGCCCCGAAGCCGAAGGCGAAGACGGCCGTCGTCGTGGCCTCGCCCAAAGCCGGCGCGGCGAGGGCCGGCCCTGCGAGCGCGTCGAGGCTCGCGCCCGCCAGAATCGTCCCCGCCAGAAATTCGCGCCAGCGCGTCCCCATCGAGCCCCCTTCGTCCGCGCCCCGCCCCGCCGGCGCGCGGCGGCGCGCACCTTAGCCCGCGCGCCGTCGTTTGAGAATCCGCCGCGAAGCGAAAGCCTAGCGCGGCCGCAGCGCCTTGCCATAGGGGGCGCCGCTGACGAACAACAGCCCGCGCGCGATCGGCCCGCCAAGCGCCGCTTCGACATGGGGAAAGCGCCGCAGAACCTGCGTCGCCACGCGCGAGCGCGCCGACCAGCGCGGCGTCGAGGGCGTCGCGTCGGGGTCGGAGCAGTCCATGCGCCGCAACAGCCGCGCATAGTCGAACGGCGTCCAGCCGCGCTCGACGAAGAATCCGGCGCGGTCGATCAGATGATCGACGAGGATGGCCTTCGCCCGGTCGTTGCTGTCGCCCGCGCCGCCCGGCTGATAGGACAGCACGTTGTGGAGCTGCGGCCGCTTCGAGAAAATATTGCCGCCGTGCAGCCGGTAGACGGCGAGCGCGTCGTCGATCAGCACGCTGCCGCTGACCGCGTTGACGCCGAGGCAGAAATAAAGGTCCGTGCCGGTGCGCAGGCCGGCGAGCGCCTGCGGCCCGAGAAACAGGTCCAGCGCGTCGCGGCGAAAGCAGTTGCCTGAAGTCGGCGACCACACCCATTCATTGGTCATGGGCTCGACGAAGCGCAGGCGGTTCAGGACCGCGCGGTCGACGCCCTCCCCCGGCCAGTCCGCGGCGAACACCGCGCCGGCCTGCTGGCGATAGGGCCTGACCCTGCCCGGCGCCCTGCCGCGCTTGCCCGTCACGACGCGGTTGAACGCCTCCTCGGAGCCGAGCACCACCTCGCGGCCCGCGGCCTGAAGCATGTCGCCCGACGAAAAGCCGACATGCACGCGCAGCGAGAGATGCACGAAGACATGGGTCGAAACGCAATGCGGCAGCAGCAGATCGTCGGCGTCGACGAAGATCACATAGGGCGCGTCGGACGCCGCGAGCCCGTCGAGCGCGGCCGGCGTCTGGCCGTCGTTGGCGGCGCGGCGGATGATTTTCGCCTGCGGCCAGCGCGCCTCGATGCGCGACAGCGCCTGCGGCGTCTCGTCGGTCGAGGCGTTGTCGACCACGACGCAGTCGACGTTTCGATAGGTCTGGCCGAGGATCGAGCCGACGCAGGCTTCGAGAAAGCGTCCATAATTATAATTGACGACGACGACGCTGACGCGCGGCAGGCTCAGCCCGTGCTCAGGGCGCGCGCGCTCCGCCTCGCGCGTCCGCTGTCCGATCGTGTCCGCTTCGTCCGTCAACATCGAGCCTCCCTGACGCCGCCGACATGGACAGGCATTCGCCAAATCAGTCAATATCGGCTTAAGGACAGCCTGTCGTCTTCTGGAGCCGCGTCGCCGCATGGATCGGGTTTTGAAACGCCGCCGCCTCGGCGCGGACGGGCCGGAGGTCTCCGCGATCGGGCTCGGCTGCATGTCGCTCTCGGGCGCCTATGGCGCGAGCGACGACGCCGCGGGCCTGAAGCTTCTGCGCGCCGCGCTCGACGCCGGCGTCGATTTCCTCGACACCGCCGACATGTATGGCTGGGGCCACAATGAGAACCTCGTCGGCGCGGCCGTCGCCGGGCGGCGCGACGACGCGTTCGTCGCCACCAAATTCGGCCATGTCCAGGGCGAGACGGGCGAGCTTTTGATCAACGGCCGGCCGGATTATGTGTTCAGGGCCTGCGACGCGAGCCTCAAACGGCTCAACCTCGACCATATCGACCTCTACTATCAGCACCGCGTCGATCCCGACGTGCCGATCGACGAGACCGTCGACGCCATGAGCCAGCTCGTGCGGCGCGGCAAGGTGCGCTTCCTCGGCCTGTCGGAGGCGCGGCCCGAGACGATCCGCAAGGCGCATCGCATCCACAAGATCGCGGCGGTGCAGATGGAATATTCCCTGCTCTACCGTATTGAGGCCGAGGAGGTGGCGGCCGCCGTGAAGGAGCTCGGCATAGGCTTTGTCGCCTATTCGCCGCTCGGGCGCGGCCTCCTGTCCGAAAGCGTGACCTCGGCGCAGGACGTCGCGAACGACCGGCGGGCGGCGCATCCGCGCTTTGCGCCCGAGAATTTCGCGCGTAACCGCAGGCTCGCCGGGCGCCTCGCTGACGCCGCCCGCGCGAAGGGCTGCTCCACGGCCCAGCTCGCGCTCGCTTTCGTGCTGGCCGAAGGCGCGATCCCGATTCCAGGCACGAGGAAGCCCGAAAGGCTCGCCGAAAACCTCGGCGCGCTCGATGTGGAGCTGACGCCGCAGGAGGTCGCCGAACTCAAGGAGGCGATCCCGGCCGACGCCGCGGCCGGCGCGCGCTACCCGGCCGACCTTCTGGCGAAAGCCTATCTCTAGCCACGCCCGCCGTTGACGCCCCGGGGCGCGGCCTCCCGTATTTCCCGCGCCTTGCCTGCCCGCCTCTCCCCGCCCAAAATCCGCGCGGATCGACGGCTGGCGCCAGGCGGGCGAGAACAACACGCAGCGTCGGCCCGCGACTCCAGGCCAAATGGTTGCGCCTGCGCCGCGACGCGTCGCCCGCGCAAAACGGATCGCCGTGCGGGAGCGCCGCTTAGACGGATCCGTCGACGACGCGCCCCATGGCGGGCGTCGTCCATAAATCAAGAACAAGAAGCTTTTGACCCCCGCGGCGGACCTGCGGAGACCCCTGAAGGAGCTTGTTCATGACCATGAAATGCGTGGCCGAACCGTCGCGCCACACGCCCCCCGCGGCGCGCGAAAACTGTCCCCTGTGCGGCGGCGCGCGCCTGTTCAAGACCGTGGATTTCGAAACGCCGGTGATGTGCAACATCCTGTTTGCGGAGCGCCAGACGGCGCGCGACGCCGACAGGGGACGTTTCACGCTGGCGTATTGCGAGGACTGCTCGCATCTCTTCAACAGCTCGTTCCAGGAAGAAAAGATTTCCTACACGCCAAACTACAATTCGTCGCTCGAACATTCCGCGCGCTTTCGCGAATTCGCCGCCTCGCTCGCCGGCCGGCTCAACGACGCCTACGGCCTCGCCGGCAAGACGATCGTCGAGATCGGCTGCGGCAAGGGCGATTTTCTCAAGCGGCTGTGCGGCCTCGCCGACGCGCAGGGGATCGGCTTCGACACCAGCGTCGACGACGAGCAGACTCCCACCCGCAACGTGCGCTTCGTGCAGGAGTATTTCGGCGCGACGCACGGGCGCGTGCGCTGCGACCTCGTCATCGGCCGCCATGTCCTTGAGCATGTCGGCGACCCTGTGGGCTTCCTCGAGTCCCTGCGCCGGCATCCAGGCGTCGGCGCCGACACGGTGTTCTATTTCGAGACGCCGAACGCCCTCTACACGCTGCGCGATCACGGCATCTGGGACCTCATTTACGAACATGTCTCCTATTTCACGCAAAGCTCGCTCGCCATGGCGTTCGAGCGGGCGGGATTTGAGATCCTCGACGCGGGAACGGCGTTCAGCGAGCAATATGTCTATGTGGAGGCGCGGCCAAGGCGCGCGCCGGCGCGGCGGGCCGGAACGGTCGACGCCGGCCTCAGGCCGCTCGTCGAATCCTTTCGCGAAACCTACAATCGCAAGGTCGAGCGCTGGACAAACTACATCTCGACGCCCGACGCCGAGGATACGGTGGTGTGGGGCGCGGGCTCCAAGGGCATCACCTTCATGAACGTCGTGCCCGGCGCCGACCAGCTGCGCGCGCTGGTCGATCTCAACCCCGACAAGCAGGGCCGCTTCGCGCCGCTTCACGGCACGCCCGTGGTGCGTCCCGACGAGCTTGCGATGCGGCCGCCGAAGTCGATCATCATCATGAATCCGGTCTATGGCGACGAGATCGCGCGGGCGGCCGCGGCCTGCGCTCCGGCGGCGACGCTCATGCTGGCGTAGCCGCAGGGCGCGTCGCCCGCCCTCCCGCCGCGGCGCGCGCCGAGAAATCATCTGGCCGCGCCGCGGAATTTTATTTATCGAAGCTCTCGACGCGTCCAGCCGACTTCACGGCCATGGGCGATTGGTCGAGGAGGCGAACATGAAAAGCATCGTCCTGGCGCTGGCGCTGGCGACGTTCGGCGTGCTGGCGGCCGGCGTCGTCGAGGCGGACGCCGCCGCCTGCGCGCGCGGCGTTTACCGCGCCGGCTGCGTCGGCCCCAACGGCGCCGTCGTCAAGCGCGCCCCGCCGCCCGGCCCGCGCTGCTATTACCGCGCCGGCGTCCGCGTCTGCCGCTACTGAGCTCTGATCCGCGCGCATGACCGCCGCCGACCGCGGCGGCCCCTGCGCGCCTCGACCGCTTGGCCCCCCGTCCACGCCGCATTCCCGCGTGAACGGCGAAGACGCTGCAACCTGGACGGCGATGGACATCGACCACATCAGCGTCGCGATCACCCACGCGACGGCCCCGGCCTTCATGCTCGGCGCGGTGGCGGGCTTCGTGTCCATCCTGAACACGCGCCTCGACCGCATCGTCGAGCGCGGCCGCGCCCTGCGCGCCGGCTCCGCTCCGGGCGTCGAGGCGGCGTCCGCGGCGAAGGTCGGCGCGGCCCTGACGCGCCGCGCCGTGCTGCTTGGAAACGCCATTTATTTCGGCGTGCTCAGCGCGCTCGCCACCTCCATCCTGCTCGTCGCGGCGTTCGGCGCCGCCCTGCTCGGGGTCGGGCATGGCGTGATCGTCGCCCTCATGTTCGTGGCGGCGCTGATCCTGCTCTCCGCCTCGCTCGTCAATCTCGCGCTCGAGCTTCGCGTCCACATGAGCACGATCACGATCGACTAGCGGCGTCCGGCCGCAACCCAGAAGAAGCATTGCCAAACCCCGTCCCCCCATGCACTCTTGCCTGCGACAGTCCGCCGCATGGCGGGGGGCGCAACGCTGTTTCGAGGGCGCAATGAGCGAAAGACTTCCAATCGACGCGACGCATGCGGCCGACGGCTCCGACACGTCGGGTCCGGCCGTCAGGACGATTTCGACCGACGACGTGCGTGACGCCCTGCGGCTGGGGTGGCGCGATTTCCAGGACGCGCCGGCCTACGGTCTCGTCTTTGGCGCGATCTACACGCTGGGCGGGCTGGCGATCGCCGTGTGGGCGTTCCAGAGCGGCCTCAGCTATCTGATGTATCCCGCGATCATCGGCTTCGCGATGATCGGCCCCTTCGCGGCGATCGGCCTTTACGAGGTCAGCCGCCTGCGCGAACGGGGCGAGCCCGTCAGCTGGGGCGCGATCTGGCGCACGCTGGCCTCGCAGGGCGCGGCGGAGCTCGCCTGGATGGCCTTCGTGACCCTGTTCATCTTCATGGCGTGGATGTACGCCGCGCAGATCCTCGTCGCCATTTTCTTCGGCCTGCAGCGCTTCTCGTCGTTCACGGCGTTCCTCTCGCTCGTCGCTACCACGCCCGAAGGCTGGCTGTTCTTCATCATCGGCAATCTCATCGGCGCGGCGACGCTGTTCACGGTGTTCGCGCTGACCGTCGTGTCGGTTCCGCTGCTGCTCGACCGGGACGTCGATTTCGTCACCGCCATGCTGACGAGCCTGCGCGCCGTCGGCGCCAATCTGAAGCCCATGCTGTTTTGGGCCGGGATCGTCTTCGCCATGCTGATCGCCGCGGCCGTGCCGGCCTTCCTCGGCCTGCTCGCCGCGATTCCGACGCTGAGCTTCGCCACCTGGCGGCTCTATCGGAAGCTCGTGGTGACGTAAGCTTTTCAGTCCCCGCATGTGACCGGCCGGATCGAGCCTTGAGCCTTTCAGGGGCTCGATCCAAGCCCCCCAGCTCCCGAATTCCGGCCCGGACGCGCTCGACGCGTCCGGCCTCCGCCCGCCACGGCGTTTCACGGCGGCCGTTTCAGGGTCGCCGATCACGCGTCACGGGCTCCGTGGATCGGTTTCCCCATAGCGCCGCCAGACTTCGGCGAAGGTTTCGTCCGGCAGCCATGTCGCCGTCGACGGATCGCCGACGAACGCCCGATAGGGAGCGATCGAAAGACGCTGCCGTCCGCCCTTCGCCCTGTCATAGGCGCCGCCGAGCCAGCCGTTCTCGAGGACGACCGGCCTCAGGCCGCCGTCCGGCTTCAGGCGGATCCGCAGCGCCGCCTCGCAATAGGCCGCGATGAAGGCGAAGGTCGCGTTCTGGCCCTTGTCGACGGGAAAATGCGGCACGTCCGGTTCGATCATGAAGGTCAGGGGCGCGGCGCGCTCCCGGCGGAGCGCCGCGATGACCGCCTCATGCTCGGGGCTGAAAAACGGATCGGCGAGGCCGTGCATCACCAGCCCCGGCGTCTTTTCGAGGTCCGGATATTGCAGGTAGGAGGTCGCGCCGGGATGGTAGGAAATCCAGGCGATCGTCCGGTCGGGGCGCAGAGCCGCGATCAGCGCCGAAAAGCCAGTGCCGTTGGAATGGCCGAAGGTGATCGCGGGCAGCGTGGCGAGCTCGGGGCGATGCAGCATCTCGCCCAGTCGTTCGAGATAGGGATCGAGCAGGTCCGGCGGATAGAAGCCCCGCTGCACGGGATCGCCCTTCACGGCGACCAGAGCGACCGCGTTGCGGTCCGCGAAGGCGCGAAGCTGAGGCTGGTCGATCGAACCGACG